>NZ_JACJDM010000005.1:0-173681 GCF_014163545.1 Pseudoalteromonas sp. SR45-6 | reverse complement strand
TGTTCCCATAAAACATGTAATAAGCTTTTACGGGCACGATAACCATGGGCTTCGTAAGGTAGCATCACTAAACGCGCTTCTTTGCCTAAACCTTTGAGCGCAGCGTACATACGCTCGCTTTGCATTGGGAAGGTGCCAGAATTCGGGTCTTCTTGGCCGTGGATCATTAACATCGGCTCGTTAATTTTTTCAGCATGAAAAAACGGTGACATATTGGCGTATACATCCTGTGCTTGCCAAAAATCACGTTCTTCTCCTTGAAACCCAAACGGTGTCAAGGTCCTATTATAGGCACCACTGCGGGCAATACCAGTTTTGAATAAATCACTGTGGGCTAATAAGTTTGCTACCATAAAGGCGCCATATGAGTGGCCTGCAATGGCGATTTTATCTTTATCTGCAATGCCTTTTTCGACCAGCACATCTACCGCAGCTTTGGCACTTGCAACTAACTGCTTTCTAAATAAATCATTTGGCTCTTTACCATCAACACCGACGATTGGCATCTTCGGATCATCAAAAACAGCAATACCTTTTGCGAGGTAAGGCATTGGCCCCCAATAACCTATGTAGGTAAATTCGTACGGCGATTCACGTACTTGCGATGCAACTGCTTTATCTTTATATTCCAGTGGGTATGCCCACATTAATACAGGTAATGGACCTTGCGTTTTATCGTAACCTGGAGGTAAATATAGCGTACCAGAGAGTTCAACACCGTCATCACGTTGGTAACGCACAAGTTCTTTAGTCACCCCTTTAAACGCCGGGTATGGATGCTCAAAGGTAGTGAGCTGAGTCAGAGTGTCGGCATCTAAATCGCGAATAAAGAAGTTAGGTTGTTCGGCCTTAGATTCACGAATAGTAATTAATCGCTCACCTTCATCATCAAGCATGGCACGAACTCGCTCGTAATATGGCGCTTTTGATTGCCATAAACGCTTGGTTGTATTGGTCTTAATGTCGTACTGATCTAAAAATGGCACATTCCCTTGCTCTGACGCACCATCACCACGCAAAAATATATAACGTCCACCAACCACTTTAATAACGTTTACACCAAGATCATTTCGCTCATAAATAGCGTCGCCCGGATCTTTATAAGCATCGTTATAGCTGCGCTGTGAAAACAATACGCGGTTATTATCCGCATCGCGTGGTTGGATCACATAGGTACGTAACTGGCGATCACTAAAACGCCACTCGGTTAAAAACGCAACGTTTTCATTCGCCCACTCAATACCTGAAAAACGTCGTTCTAGTTTAGCAAATAGTTTTGGTTCACGTTTAAAAGGTGAGCGTAAACTATATAGATGATCATGATACGGCACATCGGTTTTCATATCGCCGCCATCTTGCGCCTGCGCCCAAATGATCTCAGCACCTTGGTCATCACGCCACTGAAAATCACGACGACCCGTTCGCACACTGTCATAACCTTGTGGAATGTTGTCGGCCAGTGGCTGTTTAGACAATTGCGCTAACGTATAACCCCGCATGCCAAACACCTGCCACGTTGTCGCAAAGCGGCTATAGGGTACTTGATACGAAAATGGTTCGTCGATAGTGGCGACTAAAATATTGGTTGAATCAGGCGAGATCGAAAATGATTTAAATAATGCTGGTTTGCCAATCGATAACGCAACACCGCTCAGGGGAATATAAGTTAATTGACCTTGGCCGTAAAACTTAAACTGCAACTCATCAAACGGGCTGGTTAATAAATTTTGGTAAGTCCGTGCTGGCGCTTTTTGACCGCTACTTTGCTGAATAACCGGCACAACGCTATTTGCATCACTAACTAATTTTGGCTTGCCAAGGTTAACCGCTTGGTTAGCAACAATTGCCGTGCTATCTGGTAACCATTGATAAGGGGTAGCTGTTAGCACTGAATTAAGAGCCACTGTTGACAACTGACGTGCTTGTTTAGTTTCGGCGTTATACACCCACAATTGCGCCTGAGTTGGTTGCTCAACAATAAACGCTAAATATTCGCTATTACTTGACCATTTAGGTGAGCGGATCACCCCTTGAGGTAAATTATTAACGGTAATCACAGCCCCAGTCGCAATATGTTTAACTTGTAACGCACTAAATTTAGTGCGAGGACGTGAGCGTGAAAAGTTTGCCGGGTTTAACTTTATACCCGCCAATTTCAATTCTTCTTTTGCTAAATCATCTAATGTTTCAACACGTTTACGCTCAAACAGCGCTAACCATTGACCATCAGCCGATAGGTAGCTACTCGGTGCTAATTTAGCATCAACCAGCGCGGCTAAATCACTTGAAGGGGTTTGATAGCCTTGTGCAGCAAGTACCGAGCCTGAAACACTTACGCTCAGCACTAACGCTAATAACAGCCTGATGCCTTTCATGGTGTATCCTTGATTTTTTATTATTAATAGCTGTATCTAAACATGTTTTGCAACATTCATAAAGTTTTTGCGATTCTAGCTTCAATAACGCCGATAGATGACTTATTAGCTGAAACTACGTTAAACTGGCGCCTTCGTTCAAGCAATTGCTGACGCATACATTAAAATGAAAACAAAAACCGATAAAATAACTATTTTTGACGTTGCCAGAGAAGCTCAAGTTTCTAAGTCAACGGTGTCGTTAGTGCTTACAAACAGTGACAAAGTCAGTGATAAAAGCAAAGAAAAAGTATTGCATGCCATTGATAAGCTTGGCTATGTATATAATAGAGATGCGGCAGCACTGAGAAGTCGCCGCTCTAACTTAGTGGCGTTAGTTATTAATGACTTAACTAACCCTTACTCTGCGCAAATAGCGGTAGGACTTGAAAACCATATTCATGCCCTTGGTATGCTGCCGATGTTAGTGAACACCGCCGAAAATGTTGAGCGCCAAACACAAGTTGTTAAAACACTCAAAGAATATAATGTTGCCGCATTTATCATGTGTCCTGCCCCGGGAACTACCCAGCAGTGGGTTGATGAACTTATCAATAGTGGTTTCCCGGTCATTCACATTATGCGCGAAGTGGCTTTTTGTGCCGCCCCGACAATATTGCCGGACAATAAAAAAGGCACTCATCTAGCCACTAGCCATATTTTACAACAAGGTATTGAGGATATCGCTTTTATAGGTGGAACTGATGATATTTCTGATCATCATGAACGTTTAAGTGGTTTTCACAGTGCCTTAAAGCAGTTTAATATCCATCAACACAAACCAACGATCACCGCCGCCACGAACCGTCAAGGCGGGCGCGATGCCTTTGCTACGTTGTATGCGCAATACCCTGCGACTAAAGCGATTATTTGTTTTAATGATGTTATTGCATACGGTGTCATAGAAGCCATTCGCCAACATGGTTTGATACCCGGTAAGGATATAAAAGTAGTCGGTTTTGATGATTTAGCTGATTCATGTTTAATGTCTCCCTCGTTAAGCAGTGTCACCATCAATGCGGACGATATTGGTAAGCATACTTGCCAAGTACTGCAAGAATTACTTAATCAAGGCACTCCTGCGGTGCGTACCTTAGTCGATGTTCATCTGCAAGTAAGAGATTCAAGTCAATGAAAAAAGTCTTAGTAATTGGCTATGTATGGCCAGAACCAAATTCATCAGCGGCCGGCACTCATATGATGTCGCTATTAAAAGCGTTTAAAAATGAAAATTGGGCGGTTGAATTTGCCAGTCCCGCTCAGAAAACCGAGCATATGGTTAATCTGGATGACTACGGGATCAGCAGCGCAACTATTGCCCTTAATTGTGCAAGTTTTGATGAATATGTTATCAACTACGCCCCTGATATCGTCATGTTTGACCGTTTTATGATGGAAGAACAATTTGGCTGGCGAGTAGATAAACATTGCCCTAACGCAGTAAAAATCCTTGATACTGAAGATTTACAATGCTTACGCAATGCCCGCCATGAAGCGCATAAAGGCAACCGAGCATTTAACCATAGTGATTTACACTCTGACCTCGCCAAACGAGAAATAGCCGCTATTTTACGCTGTGATTTAAGTTTAATTATCTCAAGTTTTGAAATGCAATTACTTGCTGATGTATTTAAAGTCGACAGTAACTTATTGCATCATCTGCCTTTTATGGTCGATTTAAGCTCACTCCCTGAGCAAACTAAATCGTTTGAGCAACGCCAACACTTTATGACCATAGGTAATTTTCGCCACGCCCCAAACTGGGATGCCGTACTCTATTTACAACAAATCTGGCCGCTCATTCGTAAACAACTACCCCAGGCTGAGTTACATATTTATGGCTCTTACCCACCGCCAAAGGCCACCGCGCTTAATAACCCCAAAACTGGCTTTTTAATAAAAGGTTGGGCGCATGATGCCTATCAAGTAATGGAAAGTGCGCGTGTGTGCATCTCACCACTGCGTTTTGGTGCTGGCATTAAAGGAAAGCTGTTAGAGGCGATGATCATGCAAACACCCAGTGTTACAACGACAATTGGTAGTGAGGGTATGCACCATGATTTACCTTGGAGTGGTGTGGTTGAAAATGAGCCGCAGCAATTTGCCGATGCCGCTGTGGCTCTGTATCAAAATAAAAGTTTATTTACGCAGGCACAAACAGCCGGTAATACGATATTAAAAACGCACTACGACAAACAGCTTTTATCTAATAATTTAATCATTAAAATTCAATTGATTAAAGAGAAATTACAAGCTCACCGCGAAGCAAATTTTACAGGCCAAATGCTCAAACACCACACAATGCGCAGCACTCAATATATGGCGCAGTGGATTGAGGCTAAAAACAAATAAAAAAAACTAGACAGGCGGTGATTAGTGTTTAAAATTCCCGCCAAACTAGCTAGGCAAATTTAGATGTATTGTCTATATTTTTTAACTGAATAATTTAAATTTTGGCTCAATACAAATTTGAAAACCGCAACGTTCACAGAAAAGCGCAAATTTATCGTTAAACTGGGTAAGATGCTTCATAAGTATGGCACCCCAGCTTATCGACTCGAAGCTCACTTAATGGAAGTGGCTACTTACCTTGATCTTAAATCTTCATTTGTCATGTCACCCACTTCCGTTACTTTTGTAATTTGGACCGATGGCCATGAAGATGAATATACTCACGTTGCCCGTGTTGATCCTGGCGATCACGATTTAGGTTCGTTAGCTGATACCGATGATCTGGTTAATAAAATGCTCAATGGCGAACTCACGCTACAAGAAGTTGACGTTCAACTCGACGCCATTTTTATTATGCCAAATCCGTATAATCGCTTTACCACAGGGGTTGCCTTTGCCACCTCAGGCGGCGCATTTGCAATGCTGATGGGCACCAGCTGGAATGACGTATTTTGGTCAGCGCTACTTACCTCTGTCGTTTACTTATTTGTACTGTGGTCAGCGCGTTCAAAACGCGTGGGCCATATGTTAGAGCCATTAGTGGCGATAGTCTCGGCTATTTTGGCCTGCGCTGTAAGCGTGCATTTAGACGTCGGGATTAATATTCGTTTAGTGGTATTGTCTGCGATTATTGTGTTTATACCCGGGCTTGCATTAGCACTGGGCCTAGCAGAACTTGCAGCGCGGCATTTAGTTTCTGGTACAGCGCGTGTGATGGATGCTTTTATGCTGTTGTTTAAACTGTATTTTGGTGCCTTCATCGGCATTGCGATTGGTTTTGCACTATTCGGCCAAGCCGATTTCGTACAACCTGACCCTTTACCTAAATGGACGGCTTGGTTGGCAATCTTTTTACTCTGTAGCAGCTTAATCGTTATTTTTAGAACCAAACTAAAACATGCTACATGGTCTATCGCCTCTGGCTTTATCGCTTATGGCAGCAGTATTGGCTCTGCGATGTATTTAGATTACACCTTAGGAACATTTGTAGGTGCATTTGCGGTGGGTGTATTTAGTAACCTATTTAACCGCGTAGCAAACGCTCCTGCCTCAATTGTTGCCATGCAAGGCTTGATTGTATTAGTTCCAGGTAGCAAAACTTACATAGGTCTAAACTCATTAATTGAAGGGCAAGACTTTGTGTATGCGGAGCACATCGGCCAACAAACCTTCCTAATATTTATGTCATTGGTGGCTGGATTAATCTTTGCCAACGTTGCACTCCCACCGAAAAAGAGTTTATAAAGCAATTAAGTGCGGTAGTCACTATCGCGCTTAAACCTTATCACTTTAATCTCTTCATTAAACGCCTACTTGTGCGTATTAATCGCATATTTTAGCATTTAAGGTACACCTTGTTATAATCCTTCGATAATTAAAACATGCGAAGGAAAATTCATGATAAAAACTAGCCTAGCACTGGCTCTTGGACTCTCAAGCTCACTGGCATTTGCAGCCACATCGCTTACTGTAGAAGATATCCCTAAAATTCAGTCAGTTATTCAAACCAGCATTAGTCCAAATGGTGACAATGTTGCATTTACCCGCTCAGTGCCACGTGAATTATACGTCGACGAGAATGGTGCCAATTATAGCGAACTCTATGTCGTCGATGATGAAGGTGTCGAGCGTCCTTTCATTACCGGCTCTGTAAGTATCAAGAGTATTCAATGGTCAAACGATAGCAAAACGATCTACTTTTTAGCAAAACTTAAAGACGACAAGTTTACCGCGTTATATCAAATTCCAGTGGATGGTGGTCAAGCGCAAAAAGTACTATCGCTTAAAGACACATCAATTTCTAGCTATCAGTTAAGCCCGAATAACAAACAACTCGCTATTTTAGCTATGCCAGCGGCTGATAAATCTGAAAAAGAGCTGAAAAAATTAGGCTTTATGGCTGAGGTGTACGAGCTAGGCTTAAGAGATAAACAACTATTTATTGTCGATTTAGCCAAAACAGATAAACCTCTTACACCAACAGCGCTTAACGTTGCAAACTATGTAAGTGATGTAAACTGGGCCGCAAAAGGCGATAAGTTATTAGTAAAAACCCAGCCTACAGCGCTAATTGACGACAAATACACTAAATCACAATGGCACTTATTTGATATTGCGACTAATCAAGTGACGATGTCGTTTGCTACTGAAGGTAAATTAGACGGTGCTGAACTGTCTCATGATGGTCGTTACATCGCAATTCTAGGTGCCGAAGATAAGCATGATCCAGCCGCTGGTCGTTTATTTTTAGCTGACACAAAAACAGGTGAAGTAAGTGATTGGTTACCTAATTTCATGGGTCATATCGTTGATTTTGAATGGTCACATAAACGCAACACGCTTAATTTTATTGCCAATGTAGGTACGCAAAGTTTTGTCGCAAGCATTAAAACCGGCTCTAATAAATACAAAAAAATTATTAATGAAGGCCAATTTATTGCATCAAATCTGAGTATTTCTGATTCAGATAAAACCTTAGCGCTACGTGCAAACACTGCAAAGCACCCAAATGAAGTATTCATTATTCGTGGTTCTAAAGCACAACGTTTAACGGATTCAAACAACTGGTTGAATGACAAACGTTTTGCTAAGCAAGAAACTATTTCACTTAAGGCTCGCGACGGTGTTGAGATTGATGGCGTATTAGTCTACCCATTAGATTATGAAAAAGGCACGCGCTATCCATTGATCATGTCAGTGCACGGTGGCCCTGAAAGCCATGACAAAGACGGTTGGGTAACAAACTACTCGCGTCCAGGTCAAATGGGAGCAGCACGTGGTTATGCAGTATTTTACCCAAATTACCGTGGCTCTACAGGTAAAGGCGTTGATTATTCAAAGCTTGGTCAAAACGACTATGCAGGTAAAGAGTTTGACGATTTAATTGACTTTAAACAGCATCTTGTTGAAATGGGCTTAGTTGATACTAAACGTGTTGGTATTACGGGTGGCTCTTATGGTGGTTATGCATCAGCATGGGCCGCAACAAAATTGACTGAACACTTTGCTGCGAGCGTGATGTTTGTAGGTGTTACCAACCAACTATCTAAATTTGGAACTACTGATATTTCTAACGAAATGAATCTTGTGCATGCACGTTCATACCCATGGGATAAATGGCAGTGGTATTTAGAGCGCAGCCCTATTTACTGGGCAGGCCAGTCTAAAACACCATTACTGATCATGCATGGTAAAGATGATCCTCGCGTACACCCTGCACAATCAATGGAACTGTACCGTTATATGAAAGTACAAGGCAAAGATGTACGCCTTGTATACTATCCTGGCGAAGGTCATGGTAACCGTAAAGTAGCCGCGCAATATGATTACAGTTTACGTTTAATGCGTTGGATGGATAACTATTTAATTGACGGCAAAAAAGACATGCCAGCATTCGAGATTGACCATGCAGGCAAGTTAAAAGCGGTAAAAGACGCCAATAAATAATCCTATTATTTTGTGTTAAATACGCTTTTAGGCCAACATTCGTGTTGGCCTTTTTGCTTTTAAATAACAATGAATATGGATGTAATATAAAGACCTAACTCGGTAATTTTTACAAGAAAACACCTTAACAAGCTCAAATATAAAAAATTAAATCAATATATTACAACAACTTAAAAGTTGGCTTCTGTCTTGCAATATTCATTGTAATTAATGAGTAAAGCAAGGAAAACCCATGAATATTTTTGAAGCACTTCGTAATGATCACGACAAACAACGTTCGCTTGTCGATGCGCTGATAAAAACCCAGGGAGAGTCACCGAATAGACAGTCTCTTATGGATAATTTAAAACATGAGTTAGTAGAACATGCTAAATTTGAAGAGCGTTATTTCTATAATCCTTTGATGTTTGATGATTTAACCCATGAAAAAGCCCGTCATAGTATTGCAGAGCATCATGAACTTGATGAATTGATTGAGCAACTTGAAGAAACTGATATGAGCTCACCAGTGTGGCTTGTGACCGCTAAAAAATTACATCATCTTGTACATCATCATCTGGCTGAAGAAGAGCATGAAGTATTTCAACTAGCCGGTAAAGCGCTAACCGAAAGTCAAAAAGAAAGTCTAGCCGAAAAGTATAATGATGCGATGAGTTAACTGCTATATGTGCCCGCTTTAATTTATAAAGCTCTCTAAATAGCAACAACTCTATACCATTTGCATTTATTAGGCACCTCTAACACGGTCAATACTTGGCTAAGCAAACACTCTTAAATTAACTAAGCCCGGCATCAAACGCTGGGTTTTTTAATGCTCATGCTCCATCCCCACCTTTATTTAATATGAAAATCATTCATTGAATGTAAATATTTCGCAATTGAACATACAACTGATAATTGTTATCATACCTACCTTGGTTGCTTATTAGATTAATAATCTTTATTCTTGTCATGAAGGAAGTACAATGAAATCCCGCCCGCTTTATCTGGCCTCACTGATCAGTGCATTATTAACATCAACAACACTTATTGCTGATGATGACACAGCTGAAAATATGGAAGTGATGGTTGTCACCGCTTCTGGTTATGAGCAAAAATTAATAGATGCACCTGCAAGTGTCTCGGTTGTCTCTCGCGAAGATCTACAAAATAAGCCATTTACTAGCCTTGCTGATGCGCTTCGTGATATCGAAGGTATCGATGTTGGTGCCGGACAAGATAAAAACGGTAATATTAGTATTACCATGCGTGGTTTACCCGCAAGCTATACTCTAGTGCTTATTGATGGCCGCCGTCAAAGTGATGTAGGTAATATAGGCCCAAACAACTTTGGTAACAGCCAATTTATGTATATGCCGCCACTTGAGGCTATCGAGCGAATTGAAGTCGTTCGTGGCCCAATGTCCACTTTATATGGCGCTGATGCAATCGGTGGTGTAATCAATATTATCACTCGTAAAAATCTTGATAGCACCCATGGTAGCGTCACGGTAAGCAGTAATATCCAACAAGACGATCAATACGGTAACGATAATAAAGTCGATATATATTTGACCGGCCCAAGCGGCGTTGAGGGATTAACTTACGGGATCCGTGGTAGTTTTTATGACCGTCAAGAAAGTGAGCCAACTTACAGCGAAAGTTTACCACTTCCAGATGGCAGCATGTGGGTTGATGATGGTAGCTTTGGCGATAAAAAAATCGTTGCAGCACGTAACTGGAATGCCGGCGCAACAATAAACTACCTGATCAATAATCAGAATGAAATTACCTTTGAGTACGACATAGCCAAACAGCGTTACGATAACACCGAAGGTCAAACGGGTACGTTAGATAGCCCAGTCAGTTTATGGCGTGTTAGCAAAGGCATTGTACAGCCACGCGTTGGTTATACTCCATATCAACGTGTTGAACGTGAGCAATTTGTATTTGCACATGTTGGTCGATACGATGTTGGTACGCTTACCAGCAGCATGACCCAAAGCAGCAGTGAAAACTTTGGTCGCTCATTACCTCTTAATGTACAAGAGCGTTTAGGTGTGCAGGCCATTTGGGACCAAGCAGTACAGGATCAAGGCATCGACAAGCCAGAACTAACGGATGCAATTTACGCTCAACTTGATGAGACTTTTTTACCACGCCCAATGCGTACACTAAAACTTGATAACTTAATTATTGATACTAAGTTTGAATCAAATATAGATAACCACTATTTTGTAGTAGGCGCACAATATTTTGATGCCGAAATGGAAGATGGTGTATTTGGTATGTACGGGGATGGCTTCCGTGAAGGTACGACTCAAGATCATCGTCAAACAGCTGTATTTGCTGAAGATAACTGGGAAATTACCACAAATCTAACTGCAACTTTCGGCGCTCGTTATGATCATCATAATATCTTTGGCTCACAAGTTAGTCCTCGCGCTTATTTAGCCTACTCTCCTGCTGATGAATGGACTTTCAAAGGTGGTATCAGCACAGGATATAAAACCCCAGAGCCAAACCAACTATTCTCTGGTATTACAGGTTTTGGTGGCCAAGGTACTAAACCTTTTGTTGGCACGCCAGACTTACAACCTGAAACCAGTGTAAACTACGAAATGGCTGCTTACTTTAATGGCAGTGATAGTTTTAGTGGTAACGTAACGGTGTTTTACAATGATTTTAAAGACAAAATCATTAACCAAGATAACTTACCAAACTGTGAAGTGGCCATAGCTGATGAACCTTGTGTTGAAATTGGCGCAGGTTGGGCAGGCATCGGTAGCACCACCTTTACGCAAGCTGCTAACGTAGATAAATCAGCTACTCGTGGTGTTGAAATTGCTGCTAATTGGCAGATTATTGAACAGTTGTCACTACGTAGTAACTTTACTTACACCGATAGTGAAGTGAAAAGTGGCCGTGATGAAGGACTACCTTTAGTTAATACACCTAAAAATATGTATAACTTAACGCTTGCATGGCAACCATTGGATGATTTGAGTATTTCACTTATTTCTGAAATCCGCAGCGATCGTTACCGTGGTACGGCAAATGTGTCTGGTCCACAGGGCCCTGAAACACAAAAGCTCTACTACAAAGCCTATGATTTATATCATTTAGCAGCAAGTTATAAAATTAATGATAGCCTAGCATTAAATGCCCGTATTAATAATCTGTTAGATGACGACTTATCAAGCCGTACTTGCTTATTAGCAACCTCAGAGGAAGAGTACGAATGTACATCTGATTACAATACCACCCAAAAAGCACGCAGCTTGTGGGTATCAATGAGTTACAGTTTCTAGAATAAAAAGCTATAAAAATAAAGCCCAGCAATAATGCTGGGCTTTTTATTATTACGATTTAACCGTGCCTTTTATACTTCATCACCCAACACAGATCCGTGGCCGAAGCAGATTAAAGCGTATACTCAATAAGGGTTCCCGATGAATAAGCAAAGGAAGCCTTAACTTATAGAATTAAATTTTAGAGTTTATTCGCTTAGTATGTAAAGATATGTTCTGAAAGATTTAATTTAAATCATTGAGGGATCTTATGTATAGAATATGGCTATTAAGTTTATGCTTTGTCTTCGGTGTTGCAAATGCACAAACGCCGCAACCACTGAGTTATGACGCATTATTAAGCAACTATAATTACGATTTTGACGTTAACTATTTTAACCTTGACTCACAAGGGCTGTCGTTAAAAATGGCGTATATTTACTTACCAGCAAAGGCTGGTAAACCCGTTGTGACTTTAATGCACGGTAAAAACTTTAACGCTCATTACTGGACTGAAACTGCACTATTGCTACAAAAACTCGGTTATGGCGTGCTGATACCTGACCAAATTGGTTTTGGAAAATCATCTAAACCACGAGATTATCAATTCTCTTTTGCAGCCTTAGCTAGTCACACCCATGCTTTAATGAGCCAACTTAATATAAATAAATCAATTGTATTGGGTCATTCTATGGGCGGTATGCTGGCAAGTCGCTTTGCGCTTATGTATCCACAAACAACCCAACAATTAATTTTACTCAACCCTATTGGCCTTGAAAATTACCTGCAATATGTTGATTATAAAGACACTAACTTTTTTTATAAAAATGAGTTAGCTAAAACACCTGCCGGGGTAAAAGCATACCAGCAAAAAAATTACTACGACGGAAAATGGAATAACCAATTTGCCGCTCTGACGAATTTTATCACCGGGCAAATTCAAGGCCCAGATAAAGAGCTAGTAGCGTGGGTTAACGCAAAAACATACGACATGATTTTTACTCAACCCGTTATCACCGAGTTTAAAAACTTCACCATGCCTGTTTCACTAATTATAGGTACAAGAGACAGAACAGGGCCTGGCCGTAACTGGAAAAAACAAGGGGTAGATTATGAACTTGGCCGCTACGATCAATTAGGTAAATCAGCCGCGGTATTAATTCCTCACAGCCAACTATTTGAACTGGCTGATTTAGGTCATTTACCCCATATTGAAGATTTTAAGCGCTTTAAAGCTGTATTGTTAAAAGCCTTAGAAGCAGGCTCAAAGCCACTAGAGTAATATTTAGGCAGATCAGCGGTTAAAGTTATTAACAGCTGATTTGATTACTCAACGCTGACCTTTGAAAACCAATTAATAAACATAAATGCCTACTATTAGATACCTTTTAGCGATAACAGAAAAATATTGTTAATTAGCATGTGGATTCACTTTTAATATTTTGATGGCACTAAAAAATAACAACTCACTGATATAATTAGACTAAAACCCTATCTCCATTAATATATTGCTATTCTGAAGTTATTTAAAAATTAAATAACTTTTCAGTTTAAAACTAAAAAAGCAGGTAATGTAAACTTAAAGTTAAAAAAATAAGCAGTCTGTTGTTGACCAAATTACAACCTTAGCTTACTCTATGTAAGCGCTTACAACACACACACTGATAAATGTAAGCGCTTACAACTTCGTTCGTAGACACAATAACAACCACAACGAAGTACTTTTAAATTTTTGTCGATACTGGGGTTCAACTAATGAACATGACAACAACCAAAGTAAGCCGCCTTGTTGCGGCAATATCCATGACCATGCTATTTGGCTGTGGTGGAAGTGCTGAGACAAAATCTGACTTCACAAAAGTCGATCCACAAAAGCCGGTTTCTGATTGGCAAATGGTTTGGAGTGACGAATTTGATGGCGCAAGTATTGATTCTAACAAATGGAATTTTGAATTAAGTTGTGCCGGTGGTGGTAACAACGAAAAACAATGTTACACCGATAACGAGCAAAATGCGTTTATCAAAGATGGCATATTAAATTTAGTTGCTTTACCGGCCGACGAAGGTGCCGAAAAGCCTTATACATCGGCACGTTTAAACACCCGCTACAACGCTGATTTTACTTATGGTCGTTTTGAAATGCGTGCAAAGTTGCCTTCAGGGCAAGGTAGCTGGCCTGCATTTTGGATGATGCCAACCGATGAAGAATATGGTACTTGGCCGCGCTCTGGCGAAATTGATATTTTAGAAGCGGTAAATTTAAAAACAGTTGCTGAAGATGGCACCGTTGAAGCAAATATTCATGGCACACTTCACTATGGTCGTGAATGGCCTAACAACTCGAACTCTGGTAAAGCGTACACATTTGCAGAGGGGATGAACCCTGCTGACGATTTTCATACTTACGCTATTGAATGGCAAGAGGGCGAAATTCGTTGGTACGTTGATGGTTACTTATATGCCACACAACGTCGTTCTGAAGTTCGTTATAACTCAAAAGACGAAGCTGTTGGCCTAAAACATAAAGGTTGGTTTGCTGAATACTTTGAACAAGGTAATGGCGAGCTTACAACACATTGGGATAATGCCCCCTTTGATAAAGACTTTTACCTTATTTTAAATAATGCCGTTGGCGGTGATTGGCCGGAAAACGTAAATAACTTAGGCGTTGACGCTGCAGCATTTGCAGAGGGTCAAAGCTTTGAGATTGATTACGTACGCGTTTATCAATGTGCAGCTAATACTGACACAGGTAAAGGCTGTGAGACAGTGCGCCCAGGTTACGACAACTTAGAAGATGCACTTGTTGAAGGTAAAGCGCCTGTACCTACTCCACCAAGTGATGGTGTTGCAAAAAACCTTGATATTTTTAATGGTAGCTTAGACGCAAACTGGATCGCTTGGGATTGTTGTGGCGGAACCACACCAGAAACCATTACCGACGCTGACAAAGGCGACGTGGTTAAATTTAATATCAACGATAATAACGGTACAGTATTAGGTTTTTCAACCCGTGGCGGTCACTTCCCTGATGGCTTTGCAGGGTCATCGTCTCCATTTGATGCTTCTTTACTGCTTGATTTAAATGGTCGTGTATCATTTGATATGAAAGTAGTGACTCCTCCAACATCTTCAACTACTTGGTTATTAAAGGCTGAAGCCGGTGATGGCGGTCCTAATACCGGCGATGTAGCCCTTAGCGATAGTAATGAAGGCGTAACACCGGTTACAGGCCAATGGCAAACCTATACATTCCCACTTTCTTTACTACAAGAAAGAGGCCTCGATATAAGTGCCATTGATGTATTAATGGTATTTCCTACATGGCAAACAGGTGGCGGTGCCGAGTACTTAATTACCAATGTAGCTATTGAAGGTGACTTACCAAAAGTCGATCTTTTCAGTGATGAACAAAACCTAGATTGGCCAATGTGGGATTGTTGTGGTGGTTCAAAACCGGTTGAAGTAATGGATGATGAAGAACACGGTTTAACGGCTGAGTTTACTATTGGCGCAACAGCAACAGTAATGGGCTTTAATAGCCGCACAGCTGCAGGCGGAAGCGATGAAGCATTCGATGCTACTTCGATATTAGAAAACGGTGTAATAGCGTTTGAGTTAAAGGTGATCTCAAAACCAAATAATCTTGATTCAGTTTGGAGTTTCAAAGTTGAGTCTGATAACGGTAGCTCTGCTGTCGAAATTCCATTAACTGACAGCGTCGAAGGTGTAGAACCTACTATTGGTGAATGGCAAACATATACCTTTACCCTTGCTGATTTAGCGGGTGCAGGTTTAGATGTTAGTGCATTAGATGTGGTGATGATTTATCCAACTTGGGACACAGGTGAAGGCGCTGTTTATCGTGTAGATAACGCATTCATTGGCATTCCATAACTAAGAATCACTTTATGGTAGGTGCGTATAAGCACCTACTTACCGTAAAAAATTTAGTAAAAAGCAGAGCAATTATGAACACAAATAAGTTTAAAAAAAGCCAAATAGCGGCTTCTGTGTCACTTATCATCGCTGCAAGCACATTTAACTTCGCTAACGCTGCGCAAGAAAGTACTGCCGAACCTGAAATCGAAGTAATACAAATTAAAGGTATACGTGGTTCACTGATCCGCTCTATGGACATGAAACGCGATGCATCTGGAGTAGTCGATGCAATTTCTGCCGAAGAAATGGGTAAATTCCCAGATACCAACTTAGCTGAATCACTACAACGCATTACGGGTGTATCGGTGAGCCGTGCAAACGGCGAAGGTAGCCAAATTACAGTCCGTGGTTTTGGCCCTTCATTTAATTTGGTAACACTTAACGGTCGCCAAATGCCTGGAACGGGTAACTCTCGTTCGTATAATCTTGAAAACATCGCCTCAGAAGGTGTAAGTGCCTTAGAAGTATTTAAAACTGCCCGTGCTGATGTGCCTAGCGGTGGTTTAGGTGCGACAGTTAATATTTCAACATCGCGCCCTCTGCAAAGACCTGGGCAGCACTTTTCAGCAACAGCAAAAGCAATTCATGACTCATCAAATGAAGTTGGTAGCGATGTAACACCTGAAATATCAGCTATTTACAGCAATACCTTTAATGATGAAATGTTTGGTATTGGCTTTTCATTCTCGCATCAACAGCGCGACTTTCAAAAACAAAGCGCTAATATTCAAGGTTGGCAAGCTAATGTAGATTTACCGACTCTTTCAGAAGATAAATTTATTGATGCTCGCCCAGTTGATGCAGACGGTAATCGCGTAGGTAATCACTTTTTTGCAAAAGACATGAACTACGCTATTGAAGATTTACAACGTGAGCGTACCAATGGGCAAGTAACACTGCAATTTGCACCCACTGATAATTTTGTGGCCACCCTTGATTACACAGCAAGTGAGGCTACAACAGGGTCAAAAACTCTCGGCTGGGGTATTTGGAACGACTTTGGCAGTAATATTAACGGTTACGAGCTAGATGAAAATGGCACCGCTATTTATGCCGATATTAGCGGTAACGATGCGTCATTTACCTCGAGTAAAAACACCACTGAAGTAAAAGCTCGCTCTATCGGTTTAAATTTAGATTGGCAAATTAATGATACATGGCAAATTGAGCTTGACTACCATGATTCTAAAAACGAAACCGACAATGGCGCAGACAAAGGTCTAGGTAGTGATGGGCAAGTTATTTTAGGTTCTGATCAGCTTGTTAATAAAATTTATGATTACCGCACTGGCGAAGTTCCGCATACGCAAGTTAATTGGAAAAACGGCACGAATGTATTAAGCCCAGGTGAGATTGATTCAAACTTTAGTCAGTTTATTCATTCACCGGGGGAATCAAATATTGAACAACTTCAACTACATGCAAGTTGGATAAATGAAAGTTTTGACATTGGTTTAATTGAAGTTAAGTTTGGTGGTTCGCGCACAGAGCAAAACACCGGTGGTTATGAGGCATGGAGTGGCTTAGTTGGTGGCCCTGGTTTTAATCCTTCTTACACTGAAATTTTCCCAGATGGTATGTTTACACTTCATGATACCTCAGGATTATTAGATCAATTTGCCGGTGGCGGTAGCAATTTACAACCAAACTATTACTACAGCTATGATTTTGACGAAGCCGTAGCAAGACAAATGGCATACTTAACCGCTGATGTAACAGGCGGCGATGCTTATGCACCTAATGCCTATCTTGATGGCATTGACAGTCAAAGCTCGGTTGAGGAAATTACCAACAGTATTTATGTTCAATCACGTTGGGAGTTTGACGTTAGTAATTACTACGTTAAAGTAAACGCAGGTCTTCGCTACGAAGAAACCGATGTAACCAGCTCTGTTCGTCAGCGTGTTGAACAACAAGTTAATTGGATCAGCGCTTCAGAGTGGATCACTCAATATTCAGCAGGTGGCGATGATAACTTCTTAGTGCAAGAAGGCAGTTATGATATTTTACTGCCATCAATTGACTTAAGTGTTGACCTAACTGATGACGTGGTTGCTCGCGTATCATGGGGCAAAACAATGTCGCGTGCACCTTTAGGCGATTTAGCTGGCGGTCGTTCACTAACAGGCAGTCCAAAACCGGGATCACGCGTAGGTAGTCAAGGTAACACGGGGCTATTACCGTTTGAATCAACAAATCTTGATTTATCTTTGGAGTATTACTACGCAGAAGGCAGTTATGCATCTGTAGGTTACTTTAAAAAGGACGTTGATAACTTTATTCAAACCACCATTACCCCAACCACCATTGAAGGCTTATATGATATTTTAAATGGCCCGCGCTATCTACAAGCTGTGAGTGATATTGAGGCACGTGGTGAGCAAGCAACAACCGATGCCATTTTTGCACAAATGCTTGCTAATGGTGATGGTAATGCCAATGGTCAAATTGAACCAAATAGTAACGATCCACTTATTACTTGGAACATTAGCCAACCACAAAATACCGATAGCAAATCAGTCGATGGTTTTGAAGTGGCAGTACAACACTTAATTGGCGAAACAGGCTTTGGTGTCGGTGTTAATGCTACATTTGTCGACGGCGATGTTGAATTTGATACAGACAGCTTAGACCAACAAGCTCCGTTAACGGGCTTAAGTGATTCAGCTAACTTCCAAGCGTTTTACGAAAAAGATGGCTTATCAGTAAAACTGACTTACGCATGGCGCGATTCATACCTTATTGGTGTAGGCCAAGCACAAGGTTCTGCTGATGCACCACCACAATATGCGAAAACATATGGCCAGTGGGATATGAGCGTAAATTATGACGTTAACGAGAATGTGACGGTATTCTTTGAAGGTATAAATCTCAATAATGAAACCGAGCAAGGCTATGGCCGTTACGAAGAGCAGTTCTTATTTGCTCGCCAGTATGGTCCACGCTACGCAGTTGGTGCACGCTATACCTTTTAATAAACCTAAGTAATTAAACAGTCCAGCCGCTCACTGAGCGGCTTTTTTTATAGCTGTTTAATTTTTTCTAATAGCTTATCGGTTGTCCAATCAATAGCGTTATAGGCAATATCGGGCTTATAGTAATCGCCCTTTGCTCTTGCTCTATCAACATACACTTTATTAGGGATAATAACTTTACCTAACCCTGAGGGTAACTCGGCTAATCGAACATCCATATACAATGAATCAGCACTGCTTGGCGCGCCAAATAACTGAGTGTTTGAAAACTGTTTAAATACATCAATGGCGCCAAGACAGGCACTTGCACACTGTGGTGGCACAATAACAAAAACCTGTGTTTTAAAGTCACTCACTAGCGATGTATTTTCGCTTTGATTTGATTTGCTTTGCTTTGCTTCTATATAAAATGGCTTATTGTTTTCAAGTGACTTTGCCATACCTGCAGCTATTTCTTTAATCTCTTTATGGACTTCAGGTTGATCTTTCACCACTTCAATTAATGATTTAACATGGTTAGTATTATCTTTTGACGCTCTCCACCAAACTCGGCTATTTTTTGAGTAGTTATCCATTTTTTGTTCAACAACTTGCTCACCCCACAACGCTTTTGCAAGCTTTAAGCTCCAATACGACGAGCCACCTTGGTTGTGACGAAGATCTAAAACCACCGTTTTTGCACTGAGTAACTTAGAACGTTGATCAGTCACTTTTTTATACAGGTTATTGTAATCATGAGTTTGCTTATCGTTATTTGCAAAACTGGGCATAGCAATCCACGCTATGTTTTGCGTAGGCCAAGTTAAATCGGTTGTAAGCTCATCCCCATTATAGGCATGTGTTAAATGCTTACTTACACTCTTTGGCCGAACAGACCAATCAAGGGTTTTACTGTAAGCTTGCCCATTGGCTTTTATTACTCTGCTATTGAGCGGCGCAGCTTTCGCTGAAGATAACTGTTATTTAACAGCTATTGTAAACAATGTATCAACCCCTTTATTACAAGGTGTTGCATCGACATAAGACTAGTAAAAGGGGTTAACCAATTTGAATTAGTATGTACACTAAGTCAAAGTGGTGTATTCACTTTTACTCGCCCTGCACTTAAGAGCTTTTCGTGGCAACAAGATGGCGCATTAAAAGCTCCCTTAAAAACAAATCATGCAGTGCAAAATTATTAGCTAATGCTAGGTGAGTTTGATAAGTATGAGCTAGCAAACATGGCTAACTCAGCTATATTAATCTTTTTTAAATAACACCTGTGGATAAACCATTGTTTTCATTTCTAATACATTACCGTTTGGATCTTCAATAAAAAACGTTTCTTGTTCAAATTCATTGCCAACAAAACGACGGTATGGCTTATCTAAATATTCAAGACCTGCATCTGCAATACGCTTTTTTAATGCTTGAAATTGATCTTCTGATAAGTGAATGCCAAAGTGAGGAACTGCCACCGCGCCCATATCAACATCATGACGAACAGTTGGTAAGCGCTCAACACTTTGATGAAGCGTTAACTCGTTACCCCAAAAATCAATGTCTACCCATCGCCCTGCTTCACTATTGCCCGTTTTACAGCCAAGTACGTCACAATAAAATGTTTTCGCTTTTTCGAGATCACCGGCAGGAATTGCTAGGTGCAAACAGTTGGACATAAATTACCTTTATTAATAACTTTTAACATATGAAATATGCTGCATTATACATAAACTGCAATTTATATAACATTAACAGCATTACTTTTAGTAATTAATTGCATACCACCAAATCTAAAACTAATACTTTATGATGTGTGTGCTATGCCTAAATCCATCTCCTTGAAGTTCATCGCTTTTGTAAACGCGTACAACATTGGCATTATCTATTGTTGTGTCTGCGGCTTTAACTGGCCTCATTGGTTCATTCCATATCCTGCAGATTATAAAAAACATTCTTATGCATCTATTTATACACGTAGTTTTGCCAGTATGTGTTTCACCGTTTTAATTAGCAACTACTGGAAAATTGCTATTATTTCTGCAACTGGCGCTGCGCTCACAACTGCTAAATAAAAGTATTCTAATAAAGAGTAATCCGTTCGCTCTTTGTCGTTTAATAACTAATATAAATATAAATATAAAACTATTAATGACCCTAAACCGCCTACGCTATAATAATTTCATATCTAGCCTTGTTATTTTTTACGTATATCTGTTAATATCCTCCGCGAACTTTATTTGCCCTAAATAAAGAATAATCATATACGGATTTATGAACATGAAAAAACTAATCGCAGTAGCAGCTCTATCTTTACTTCCTTTCTCAAATGCAATGGCTGACCAAGATATTGGTTGTGGTCTTGGTTCAATGTTATTTGCTGGTCAGCAAGGTAAAGGCGTGAAAATTTTAGGCGCTACAACTAACGGTACATCAGGTAACCAAACTTTTGGTATCTCTTTTGGTACTCTAGGTTGTGATGGTACTGGTACAGTAACCTCTTCAGAAAAAATTGCTTTATTCATCGACGGTAACATGGAGCAACTTGCTCGTGATATGTCAAAAGGTGAAGGCGAAACTTTAGCTACTCTAGCTGAAGCTTGGGGCGTTGCAGATCAAGATAAAGCAGCGTTTAATGAGCTAGCTCAAGCACAGTATTCTTCAGTATTCACTTCTGAAAATGTGACTTCACAAACAGTTTTAGAAAACCTAAACACTGTAATTGCAAGTGATGCAAAACTTGCTTCTTATACTCTTTCTTAATCAGCTAAATTAGCCGGTTTTTATACGTATAAATAAAGCCGCTGGGGTTTATCTCTAGCGGCTTTTATTAGTGATTATGAAAAAAATATTATTTGTTTTACTAATTGCACTGTTCAGTGCTTACTCAAACGCTAAAAGTATTGAAATTAATACATTAGCAACAGATCCATACTGGCTTAAACTGGGTCACTATCGTCCGACGACGCTAGGTGGTTGGAAAAGTGAAGTAGACAGTGTTAAGTTTTTTTTATCCCCTAAAGGAAAGGTAAGCCCAAGGGATGAGCTCAACACCACAATTAACGCATTTAATGGCGATAATAGCCTCCCTCAACAAACACAACAAACTCGGTGCCAATTTCCTGCACGTTACACGTGGCTTAAAACAAAAATAAAAAATAACTGGCCAGAACTTAATTGCCCAGATCTACAAACTTGGCAAAAAATTATAAACCCTAAGGGCGTTACTTTAGTCTTTCCAACTGCATTTATGAATAGTCCATCATCAATGTTTGGCCATACCTTGTTACGTATTGATGCAAAGGATCAAACTCGGCATAAAGAATTACTCGCATTTGCCGTTAATTTTGCAGCAGAGCCAGATGGTTCTGATAATGCTGCAATGTATGCATTAAAAGGCTTAATTGGTAGCTATCCGGGCAAATTTTCACTGATGCCGTATTATAAAAAAGTACGCGAGTATAATGATTTAGAATCTCGTGATATTTGGGAATACAAACTTAATTTATCCGAGGAGCAAGTTAAGCTTATTTTATTACATCTATGGGAGCTACAATTAGCCACTTTTGATTACTTTTTTATAGATGAAAACTGCTCTTATCAGCTGCTCGCATTATTACAACTGGCAAAAAACGATCTCAATTTAACATCCTCATTTGACTTACAAGCCATTCCATCTGATACCGTTGCGGTACTTAGAAATAATAACTTGTTACAAACACCTAATTATCGTCCTGCGTTTGGTACTAAACTGTATCATTATTCTACTCAAATGACTGACGAGCAACTTAATGACGCAAGAGCGCTTATGCAAGGTGGATCACTCAATACCCGAAACTACTCCGAATCACAATTGGTCGCTATATTAGAAATGGCCTATGAGTGGTTAAATTTTGAGTTTTACGATAAAAATTTAAACCGTGAAGAAATTGCCCCACGACTTGCTAAGTTACTCCTCATGCGTAGCAAATATAAAATAGCTTCGCCATTTACCAAACCAAATCGACCTGCAGCCTCTCCAGAGCAAGGTCATGGTTCTTCTAAAATAACGCTAGCAAGAACCCATTATAATCAACAAAGTGATTTAACAAGTTTTGCATATCGCCTCGCATACCATGACTTACTAGACACCTCTGCTGGGTTTATTCCTGGTGCTCAAATTAGCTTTTTTGATATTGAAGGCGCTATAAAAGATAACGGTAACACTCAGCTAGAACATTTTTATCTATTAGATGCAATGTCACTTGCACCCGATAACCGGATTTTTGATAGCTGGTCATGGAACCTTAAAATGGGCTTTGATCGACAGCCAAATAATGACTTTCAACAAGGCCGCTGGTTTACTAAAGGTGGCTATGGAAAATCAATCGGCAACCCAAACACCCTTCATGGCTATTTATTAGCACAAGTTGAGTTTAACAATGGCGATATAACGGATAAGTTAACAACGGGGTTTGGCACAGAAGCTGGTGTTATTTGGCAAATCAATAATAGTCATAAGCTTGCCCTTACAACAAATATAATGTGGCTTGTCGATGCAGACGTAGATAATCACGCTGATCTAACATTAAAATGGAATTACGCTTTGTCACGAAATTTATCTATACGCACAGAGCTAAAAAACCAGCGATGGTATACAAGCAGTACGTCGGCTAAACTAGCCATTCAATATTACTTTTAATCACTGGGTTTTACGGAGCTTGTTGGGTAACCAAACAGCACGTTTAACTTGGCTTTTAACCCTTTAGCTTGGTAGGTACTTTTAAATAAATACTGCCACTGATGAAAGGTGATTTTGATTGGGTTATTACTGTTTAGTTGGCCAATAATGCCGTATTTACAGGGCTTGTTTTCATCCTCTTCTACATAAGTGCCAAATAATTTATCCCAAATAATTAAAACGCCAGCGAAGTTTTTATCTAAGTAGCCATTATTTATAGCGTGGTGCACCCGATGATGCGATGGGGTATTAAATAATGCTTCAAACCAACCGAGCTTTTTTACCACTTGCGTGTGTACAAAAAATTGATAAGCCAAATTAAGTGCCACCACCGCAAAAACAATTACAGGCTCAAAGCCTATTAATATCATCGGCAACCAAAATAGCCACATTCCCGCCAGCGGATACATTAAACTTTGCCTAAATGCCGTGGTAAAGTTCATTTTAGTAGAACTATGATGCACTACATGAGCGGCCCATAACCAATGAATATGGTGTGATGCACGATGAAACCAATAGTATAAAAAGTCTTGCAGTAAAAAAGCGCCTAATACAGTAAATAGCGTCAATTCAATATCAAATAGCCGAAACTGATACAACCAATAAAAAAACGGCATTAATAATAATAACGCAATGGCATCAGCTCCTTGATGTAATAAAGCAAGTAACGCGTTGGCTAAGCTGTCTTTTATATCGTAGTAACGTCTAAATTTTATAAACTCAACCCCTACAAACAGCAAAAAAATAGGGCTCAGTGCCAATAAAATAATTTCAATGCTCATGGCGTTTGCTCCTTAAAATAGCGGGCTATTTTTTTAAGTGCTTGGCTAACATCTTTTTTTATAAAAAAAGCCAGTATAAAATTGGGTAACCACAAAGGCGCAATGCAACGAATATGGTAGCTGATCTCGGTGAGTGATGGCTGAGCATTATTGGCTTTTAAGTAAATATCACCACGGTGCTGTGCAACGGGTTTATCCCCTAAAATACGGTAACTAATGTGGCTATTATCGGCCGTTATTATTTGCTCTTTAAATGTTGTACCTTGCATTTTTATTTGTCTAATAGTGCCTTTTCCGCCACTTATTTCACCCGAGTCTTGCGGTGTTAACACTTTAAACTGCGCATTAAAAAAGCGCCCCAAATCAGCATGCGCTAATAATAAGGTGCGTAATTGTTCAGGCGTTGCTGCCACACTATGTTTAACGTTTACCTCAATCATTGTGTGCCCCATATTATTTTTATAGATCTCTAGCATATAAAAATATTGCATGGCAAACTTGCGATTAGATGACTATTTTTTAGCTTTAGGCGACAAATGAAAACCTTAGCCGATCATTACTTTTCTAGCTGTTTGGATTATCTTCAAAGCAAAGGATTAGATAGCCAAGAGATACTAACTGCCATTGAGTTTGACGAGTATACAAATAAGCAAACACAACAATTAGCACCACGTATTAGCTTAAAAAGCTATAATGCGCTGCTTAGTTATGCACAGCAAATGCTAAACGACTCCTTATTTGGGTTTGAGTTAGGAAAACAAATACGTACCGCTGATTTTGGTGTACTTGGGTATTTAATTGAATCGAGTACTAATCTAGCCAGTGCCATTACTGCATTACTGAGCTACGACAGTTTAGTGGCCAACATAGGGCGTGCTGAGTTTGAACAGCAACAAACACTTTGCAAGGTAACTTGGTTAGCCGACCCACAGTGCAGCCCACAGGCCGTATTACGAAATATGACCGCGTGGGTAAGTGTTATACGCCAACTACTTAATCCTCAGCTTTCGCCTAGTTGCGTTTATTTTACAGCACGTTTTTCAGACAGTGAGCTACAACAATTAGCGCGATGGTTTAATTGCCCAGTAAAAGCTGGCGCTAACTTTAATCAAGTAGAGTTTCCAAGTAGTTACTTAACCCTGCCTTTTAAAACCGATAACTCCCAGATTAACGCTGTGCTTAAGCAAATGTCAGAGCAACGGCTATCCCAGTTTAAAAGTCAGCAATTATTAACAGAAAAAATTAATCATATTTTAATGGCTAAACATGATTTACAAGAGTGTACGTTAATTCGCACCGCAAGCGTGTTAAATATGACCCAAAGAACATTACAACGTCGTTTAAAAAAAGAGCATAAAACCTTTGCAGCCCTACTCGAAGCAGAACGAAAACGACGTTTACCACTTTATATTAATCAATACCCTTTAAGCACAATTGCATTTATGTTGGGTTTTAACGATCAGAGCTCATTCAATCGTGCTTTTAAACGCTGGTATAACATCAACCCACGCGACTATATAAAAAAGCACTCACTGACTTAGTAAATCAGCATCATTTAAAAAATGGCGTAACGATAAAAACAAAGGTGTTGGCAAATCATTCACATCGCACCAACGCCACTGTAAACATTTGTTAGGCTCTTTATTTACAGGCTCGCCACCTTCATACTTTGCCTGCAAATATAAAGTAATATAATGCTTGTTCTCGGCGCTAAAAATATCGTTGGTAAAATCGAGTTTACGAATATTAGTAACATTAAGCCCTGTCTCTTCAGCGACTTCACGCACTGCACATTGCTCAACCGTTTCACCAAATTCTAAATGCCCCCCAGGGGTTGCCCAGGTATTTGCACCATGTGCGCCTATTCGCTCACCGAGTAAAATTTTATTATCATGCATTACTATCACTGCAACGCCTACTCTGACAACTTGACTCATTATTACCACATTAAATAGTTCATCATTTTTATATGTTACCTCATTTAAACCATCAAACTAGTCGTTAGTTCGTTATAAACCATAGCGTTAGCTAAAAACCACACAACCCGTTCATTATTTAACCGACCATAGTCGAATATCACTCCTGATAAAAAGCGCTTAGTTTTAAGATCTGTTGATCTTTCAAGCTTTAATTTGCAAAGGTCAACAGACCCTAAATAAAGTTATATTAAATTTTGCTCAGGAGCCTTTATGTCAGGTGAATACAAACAACATTACAACGAGTTTAAACAAAACCCGGCAGCGTTTTGGTTATCGCAAAGTAAACGCCTCCCTTGGTACCAGGCTCCCGAAACAGCTTACACACAAGATGAAAACGGTTTATATCACTGGTATGCCGACGGCCAACTTAATAGCTGCTTTTTAGCGGTAGATCAGCATGTTATTGCCGGCCATGGCGATGAAACAGCGTTAATTTATGACTCACCCGTAACCAATACCGCGCGCAGCTACAGCTACTTTGAACTGCAACAAGAAGTCGCTAAATTCGCAGGGTTAATGCAGTCTTTAGGCGTAACAAAAGGCGACCGCGTGGTTATTTATATGCCCATGATCCCCGAGGCCGTAATTGGTATGTTAGCCTGCGCTCGCATCGGCGCTATTCATTCGGTCGTTTTTGGCGGGTTTGCAGCACATGAGCTTGCCGTAAGAATTGATGACGCCAAGCCTAAGTTAGTACTCAGTGCCTCTTGCGGTGTAGAAGTGAATACCGTAATTGAATACAAAGAGTTACTTGATAACGCCCTCGAATCAGCCTCGTATAAAGTAGAACATTGTATTATTTATCAGCGAGAGCAAGTAACTGCACCACTTATGCCTGAGCGTGATATTGACTGGGCTGTTGCAATGCAAACAGCTACTGGCGTTGATCCCGTTCCGGTAAATGGCGATCACCCGCTTTATATTTTATACACGTCAGGCACAACGGGTACTCCCAAGGGGGTTGTTCGTGAAAATGGCGGCCATGCCGTGGCCATGCATTACAGCATGGAAACCGTATACGGAATGAAACCCGGTGACGTGTTTTGGGCCGCTTCGGATATTGGTTGGGTTGTAGGCCATTCGTACATAGTGTATGCCCCGCTTATGTACCGCTGCGCCACTATTTTATTTGAAGGTAAACCAATAAGAACCCCGGATGCCAGTGCATTTTGGCGTGTGGTTGAACAGTATAAAGTAACGGCTTTATTTAGCGCACCAACGGCCTTTAGAGCGATAAAAAAAGAAGACCCCAATGCCGATGGGTTTAAACAATACGATACTTCAAGTCTGAAACGCTTGTTTTTAGCAGGCGAGCGCTTAGATCCCCCCACCTACGATTGGCTCAAAGAAAAAACAGGCCTACCTGTACTTGATCATTGGTGGCAAACCGAAACTGGCTGGGCGATAGCCTGTAACCCTGTCGGCATTGAGCACCTGCCTACAAAAGCAGGCAGTTCAACGGTTGCTACTCCTGGGTTTGACGTACGTATTTTAGATATGAATGGTGACCAATGCGCCCCCAATAAACAAGGTGCAGTCGTTATTAAACTGCCTTTACCACCAGGATGTTTACCCACTATTTGGCAAAATACCGAACGCTTTAAAGCCGGTTATTTAAGTGAATATGAAGGCTATTATCTTTCTGGCGACGGCGGTTATATTGATGATGATGGCTACCTATTTATTATGGGCCGCACCGATGATGTAATTAATGTCGCGGGGCATCGTTTATCAACTGGTGAAATGGAAGAAATTGTAGCCGCTCACCCAGCAGTTGCTGAGTGTGCCGTATTTGGTATTAATGATGCGCTCAAGGGTCAAAACCCCATGGCCATGGTAGTGTTAAAAAATGATTTTCGTGGCTCGCATAAAGAAGTAGAGCAGCAATTGGTGCAAACCGTGCGTAATCAAATCGGCGCTATTGCGTGTCTTAAAAATATTATGTGTGTAGAGCGCTTACCAAAAACACGCTCGGGTAAAATTTTACGCAAAAACTTACGTCAACTTATTGATGGTGAAGAACTGCAAATTCCATCAACCATTGACGATCCGAGTATTTTTGAGGAATTAACTCTGCAACTTGCTGAAAGTAAAATATAAATATTATTTTTAAAACGTCTATTTAAGCGCGGCTTAAATAGACTTTTCTCGCCCCATCTGCTTAACTAGATTTCATTAAATAGATGAAACTCACGCAAATAAATCTCTTGGGAATATAAATGACTGAAATACGATCGCAGCTGCGAGAATTTTTACTGCAATGGTTTAGTCTTTATTTTCCTGGGAGTGCGCATTTATGGTACAACATATTAGTACTGTGCTGGGTTGGCTTATTTGCGCTCATATTGCACCTCATCTTAAGGTCAGTTTCAAAACGACTACTTAAAGGCCGCTTTAGTGATAAAGTTGTTCAAACCGATACCCACACGCCTGCCGACTTAGCGCTTAAATTAACACGTAATATTTCCTTTGTTTTACAAGGTGCTGTGGTTGTTATACAAGCAAGGCTCTGGGTTCCCGAAGGAACGGCTTTTTTACATATCATTGAGATGTTTACTGATCAGTGGATCATTTTATTTGCACTGCTCTCGCTGTTCTCTTTGCTCAATATTTTTCAAGCAATATCTGACAGGCAACCCATTGCAGCTCACTTTCCATTACGTGGTTTTTTACAAACAATTAAACTGATCGCCAGCGTATTAACCGGTATTTTAGCGATTTCATTATTAATGAATAAATCCCCGTTAATATTACTCAGTGGTTTAGGTGCGCTATCGGCTGTACTGCTACTGGTGTTTAAAGACGCTATTTTAGGGCTGGTGGCCGGTATTCAGCTTTCAGCAAACAATATGCTTGCGGTTGGTGATTGGTTAGAAATGCCCAAATACGGCGCAGATGGCGATGTGATTGATATAGCCTTGACCACAGTTAAAGTAAGAAATTGGGATAAAACCATTACCACTATTCCAACCTATGCGCTAATTTCTGACTCATTTAAAAACTGGCGCGGTATGTCAGAATCCGGTGGGCGGCGCATAAAACGGAGTATCCATATAGAAATGAGCAGTGTGCGCTTTTTAGATGAGCAAGAGATCACCGCGCTGAAAAAAGCAGATTTATTAAGTCACTACCTCGAAATTACCCTACCGGCTATTAACGAGCAAAATACCACGAAAAAAATAGATATGAGCTGTACGTTAAATGGTCGTCGGCTCACTAATGTTGGCACATTTCGTCATTATTTAGTCGCGTTATTAAAACATCACCCACATATTCATCAGGGAATGACACTGATGGTAAGGCAGCTAGAGCCAACTAAAAATGGCTTACCCATTGAGATTTATGCATTTACCAATACAACTAATTGGGGTGAGTATGAAAATATTCAGTCAGATATATTTGACCATATATTAGCGATATTACCCGCCTTTTCGTTACGTGCCCATGAGGCACCAACAGGGAACGATATTCGTCAACTAATTAAATAATCACTAAATCCGTTTTAATTGTGCTATTAACCACTGGTGAATATCGCTGTTATTTGAACGTGGATGCCATGCAGCAATCACCTTAAATGGCGGTGGTAATAATTCAACTTCAAGCTGTTTCACTTTGGCGTTTGGCAGTAAACGCGATGGGTAAAAAGCAATTAAGTCAGTACTGCAAAGCAAATCGGGGACAAATGAAAAGCCAGGCACTGACATAACAATATTGCGCGCATAGCCCTTATCAGCAAACCATTGGTCGTGAGAGCCTCGTAAGTTAGCACGGGACGCCGAAACCACTAATTGAGAGTGTGCCGCCACTTCAGCAAGGCTCAACGTCGATGAAGAAAACACCGTGTCTTTCCCTGCTATACAAATATGCTGTTCTTCAAATAATGTGTCATAGATTAAGTTTGCAGGGATAAATTCAGGAAAACTAATTAATAAATCCAGCTCTCCTGCACTTATTAATTGATTAACATTATCAGAGGCAAAGTCACGAATAATCAGCTTTAATCCTGGCGCTTCGCGTCTTGTTATTTCTAATAATTGTGGCAAAAGAGCTGCTATAGCGTAATCAGTCGCACTTATTGTAAATACGCCCTTGTAGCTACTTGGGGTAAATTGTTTAGGTATTAATAACGCTTCTACCTGAGTTAATATTTGATTAATGGGCTTCTCTAGTGCAATTGCTTTAGGTGTTGCAACCATTGTATTGCCTTGGCGAATAAAAAGCCGATCGTCAAATAAGTCACGCAATTTTCGCAGCTGCTCACTAATAGCCTGCTGGGTTAAGCCCATTTTGCGCGCCACATCCGACACATTTTTTAGTTTAAGTAATGCACTCAATATTCGTAATTGTTTTATATCAAGCCGAGATATACCATTCATAATTGTATCTTAAACAAAAAAGCATTGTTTCAAATTGTACCTTTTAATCCCTATGCTCACCAGCATTGTAATTGGCGCTAAACAGCATTATTAATTTAAAAGGTATTAAAATGAGTCAACCAAGTAAAAATATCGATAGTCTATTTTCATCAATCAATTTAGGCCCACACACGCTTAAAAACCGTATTGTAATGCCGCCACTTACCCGCTCACGTAGCACGGTTCCTGGCAATATCCCCAACGAGGTGATGGCCACATATTATGCACAGCGTGCTAGTGCTGGTTTTATGGTTACCGAAGGCACTCAAATTGAACCAAGAGGACAAGGGTATGCCTGGACACCGGGCATTCATTCTAATCAACAAATAGCTGGTTGGAAAAAAGTAACTGATGCAGTACATGCAGAAGGTGGAATTATTTTTGCCCAACTTTGGCACGTTGGCCGCGTTTCACATACCAGCTTACAGCCTAATGAAGCCAAACCTATTGCCCCCTCAGCTCTAATAGCTGATAGCGTTAAAGTCTTTATTGAAACAGGACCGGCTCAAGGCGCTTTAGCCAACCCAAGTGAACCACAAGCTTTAACAACCGATGAAATAAAAGAGCTTGTTGGCATGTATGCACAAGCTGCCCGTAATGCGCTAGAAGCGGGGTTTGATGGCGTAGAGCTGCATTGTGCTAATGGGTATTTAGTAAATCAGTTTATTTCTGAGCACACCAATAAACGAGATGATGAATACGGCGGCTCTCTTACTAATCGCCTGCGCTTTTTAAAAGAAATTGTCGCGGCAGTAAGTGACGTAGTAGGCCCGGAGCGCTTAGGGGTTAGATTTGCGCCCTTATTTAGCAGTACTGATGAAACCCGTGTTTATTTAGGGTTAGTAGAATCAAACCCGCATCATACCTACATTGAAGCGATTAAAGCACTTGAACAAGCTGGTATTGCCTACCTTTCAATTGCAGAAGCTGATTGGGACAATGCCCCTGATTTACCAGAGCAATTTTATCAAGCAGCTAGAGCTGAATTTTCTGGGCGTATTATTTACGCTGGTAAGTACACTGTTGAAAAAGCGGTGGCGATGTTAGCTAAAGGCTACGGTGATTTATTTGCTTTTGGTCGCCCTTTTATTGCAAACCCTGATTTACCAGCGCGCATAAAAAATCAATGGCCATTAAATGAAGCCGATGCAGCCACTATGTATGGCGGGACTGAGCAAGGTTACAGTGACTATCCTTGCTATAAAAATGATTGATAAAAATAACGGAGTAAGAGGCAGCTTAAGTTAAAAATAAATGACCCAAACATGCAGCCCATGTTTGGGTCATTACAGGGTATTACTGCTTTTTATCTATCACCATTTTTAGTTCATTTAATGCAGCAACCGAAAAACCCCGATCATAAAAGTAAATAATCTTACCGCTACCATCAATTAATACGATGCGGCTATTATTCGGATTTTCATTACCAGTGAACGCTTGTACTGCATCACCGTCTTTATAAATAGTGATCACCCCGCCCCACAGTTCTTTAGGAATGCCTTTTCTCATACCGCTATCAATAAAAGTACTAAACATACGCGGCACCATGCCTTGAATTGTGGGTAACTCATAAGCGGTGACGTTTATGCCACTCATATCCAAGCCAATAAGCCAGCGATCAATATCAAATTGACTATCTTGTTTATACCCAATTAACAGTAATGTCTGTGCGTTGTTAAAGTCTGTAGGGATAGTAAATTGCTGTTGCTCCAAGCTTTCACCACTGATAGTTGGAAACTGTTTACCGACTAAGTTCTGATTTGGGTATTGACTCGAACACCCACTTAAAAAAATAAAAAACATTAAACCAACAACTGATCGCAACATCTCTGTTCTCACTATTAATTAATAAACGATTAGGAAAAATTCTTTTGAATACAAATTTTTGATACGAATAAACACGCTATTAAGATCTAAATAACAACCAAAGAAGTCCATTCATACTGTTTTTTATCATTGCTTAATTTACCATTGATTATTAGCACCTTTAAATAGAAGCTCAACGGTTATATTTGTGTACAATAGTATTTTTTATACTCAAACATTATTAGCACATATCAATTTGTTCTATAGCATATCAAAAGTGTATTTTCGTTACCCGATACAAAACGCTAAAGTGCCGCGCTTATTCACAGCTTTAAAGAGGATGCTATGTCGCTTGCTGTTTTATTAATGCTGGCATTATTTGTCGGTTTGCTGTTTGCGATTTATCTTTTTTCGCAAAAAAGTAAAACCTTATCTCGCACTGTTTTATTTGGCTTAGTTGTTGGTAGTGCTTTTGGTTTAGCCTTACAATTTTTATTTTCCCACTCCCCAGAGTCTATTAATGACGTTTTAAGTTGGGTAAGTGTTGTTGGTAAAGGCTATGTTGGGCTATTAAAAATGATCATCATGCCATTGGTATTGGTGTTTATGATTGCCGCCGTGGTGAAACTAGAAAACCAAGGCTCTTTGGGCAAAATATCGTTCATTAGTATTGCTGTTTTACTCTTTACTACGGCAATTGCAGCCTTAATTGGTATTGCCGTAACCTATGGCTTTAATTTAAGTATTGAAGGCTTAGTTTCGGGAACCCGTGAGGCAGCAAAAATGAGCACGCTAGAGGGTAAAGCAGCCAATGTAGCTGATTTAAGTGTGCCACAAATGCTATTGAGCTTTATTCCAGAAAATCCATTTGCTGATTTAAGTAACCAACGCTCAACCTCTATAATTGCCGTCGTTATTTTTGGTGTCCTTGTAGGGATTGCCGCACGCAAGGTGATGCTTGAACGTAGCGAACTAGCAGATCCAATTCGCAACGGTGTTAACGCCTTACAAGCCATAGTAATGAACTTAGTAAGAATGGTGATAGCGCTAACGCCTTATGGCGTCGCAGGGTTAATGGCAAGCGTTGTGGCAAACTCAAGTAGCAATGATATTGTTAATTTACTGGCGTTTATTGTGGCTTCCTATGTCGCTATATTATTAATGTTTATTGCTCATGGTTTATTACTTAGCCTAGTTGGTGTGAACCCTAAGAGTTACTTTGAAAAAATTTGGCCAGTACTGACCTTTGCATTTAGCTCGCGTAGTTCAGCAGCCTCTATTCCTATGAATGTGGATGTACAAATTAACCAGCTAAAAGTGCCGCCTGCTATAGCTAACTTATCGGCTTCTTTTGGCGCCACTATTGGCCAAAATGGCTGTGCCGGTATTTACCCAGCCATGCTGGCAATGATGGTAGCACCCAGCGTAGGAATTGATCCGCTGACATTCGAATTTATTTTACCGTTAATTGGCATTGTTGTTATAAGCTCTTTTGGTATTGCCGGAGTAGGTGGTGGCGCAACGTTTGCTGCATTGGTTGTATTACCGACCATGGGATTACCGGTTGAGATAGTCGCGTTACTGATCTCAATTGAGCCATTAATAGACATGGCACGCACCGCATTAAACGTATCAGGGTCAATGACCTCAGGTGTTATAACGAGTAAATTAATTAAAGTGCACTAGATTTTTTGTAGTCGCCCAGCTTTGGCTGGGCTTTTTTATCTGTATTACTCCCTCCGCCTTAAGTAAAAACAATCCATTTATCTAATCACTAAAACAAAATCAATCATATTTATAGATTGTAGTAATCGCTTTATTTCGCACACACATTTCAGCCCGTTGCTATATTCTTTTCATTGCTTTGTTATTCAGGCTTGATTAAGCCTCACTTGAGCAAACAAATTTACAACTCAATAATTTTTAAAACGATTGAGATCTCTGTTTAAAGTAGTAATACGCTTTGTATAACGAAATTCGTTAACTTTAAGGAAGCTGACAATGAAAAACCGTTCATTCAATAAAAAAGCGCTTGTTGGATTTATAAGTATGGCACTTATATCTGGCACCGCTGTTAGCCAAGAAAAACCACAAATGTCAAAGCCACAAGGTGCTGTTGGCATGGGTGAAGCTAAAATGGGCGCAACCAGAACAAACCAGTTTTGGTGGCCAGATCAACTTAACCTTTCACCTCTGCGTGATCATGATGAACGCTCAAACCCTTACGGTGCCGACTTTAATTATGCCAAGGCATTTAATAGCCTAGATTTAGACACAGTAAAAAGTGATATTGATGCCCTACTAACACAATCTCAAGATTGGTGGCCGGCGGATTTTGGTAACTATGGGCCATTTTTTATCCGTATGACATGGCACAGCGCAGGTACTTACCGTACGCTTGATGGCCGCGGTGGTGCTGGTGGCGGTCAACAACGTTTTGAACCTCTCAACAGCTGGCCAGACAACGTAAGCCTAGATAAAGCGCGTCGCCTACTTTGGCCTATTAAACAAAAATACGGAGAAGCACTTTCATGGTCAGACTTAATCGTATTAGCCGGTAACGTTGCTCTAGAAAACATGGGGTTTGAAACCTATGGTTTTGCCGGCGGCCGAACTGATGACTGGGAACCAGACATGGTTTACTGGGGTCCAGAAGTAGAAATGCTTGCCAGCGACCGTGAAGATGCCAGCGGCAAATTAGAACGCCCATTGGGTGCAACTCACATGGGTTTAATTTACGTAAATCCTGAAGGCCCTAAAGGGGTTCCTGATCCAATCGGTTCAGCTAAAAATATTCGTGTGGCGTTTTCTCGCATGGCCATGAACGACGAGGAAACTCTTGCACTTATCGCAGGTGGCCACACCTTTGGTAAAATGCATGGTGCGCACAAACCTAAAGATTGTGTGAGTGCAGAGCCCGCAGCAGCAGGCATTGAAGAACAAGGATTAGGCTGGAAAAACAAATGTGGTAAAGGCCACTCTGAAGATACCGTATCAAGTGGTTTAGAAGGCGCATGGACACAAGCTCCTACTCGCTGGTCATCACTGTACCTTAGCAATCTACTTAACTTTGAGTGGAAACAAACTCGCAGCCCAGCGGGTGCGATCCAATGGATCCCAACCGACGAATCTATGCACAAAACCGTACCTGATGCTCATGTGAAAGGTAAGTTTAATTCACCAGTCATGACGACTGCAGATTTAGCACTTAAATTCGATCCTGAATACCGCAAAATTGCTGAACGCTTTTTAAACGACCCTAAAGAGTATCAACTGGCATTTGCTAAAGCATGGTACAAATTGACTCACCGAGATATGGGGCCACCACGTAACTTCTTAGGTAAAGAAGTTCCTAAAGGAGACTTAATTTGGCAAGATCCTATTTCAGCAGAGACTCAATCAAACATTGATGCTGGCGCAGTAAAAGAGCTTAAAGCCAGTATTTTAGATTCAGGTCTTAGCGTATCAGAGCTAGTACGTGTTGCATGGGCATCTGCAGCAAGCTACCGTCATTCCGATATGCGCGGTGGTGCTAATGGTGCACGCCTTGCACTTGCACCACAAAAAGACTGGGCTGTGAATAATCCAGCTGAAACAGCAAAAGTAATCAAAACCTTAAAAGCGATTCAAACCGACTTTAATGATAGTTTCTTTAGCAAAAGCCAAGTGTCACTGGCCGACCTGATTGTGTTAGCTGGTAATGCAGCGATTGAAAAAGCAGCGAAAGATGCAGGCTACACAGTAGACGTACCGTTTAATGCTGGCCGTGGCGATGCTACGCAAGCTCAAACTGACGTTAATGCATTTAGTTTATTAGAGCTGCCTGCCGATGGCTTTAGAAACTACTTTGATGCTGAACAAAGCTACAAATCGCCAACTGAAATGCTAATAGATAAAGCAGATCAACTTGATCTAACAGTGCCTGAAATGACGGTATTAGTAGGCGGATTACGTTCGCTTGATGCAAACTATAAAGGCACTGACTACGGCGTATTTACTGACAAGCCAGGCACTCTAAATAACGATTTCTTTGTTAATTTATTGGATATGTCTACGGTTTGGAAAAAGTCATCAGATGCGGGGATTTATCAAGGCTTTGATCGTCAATCAGGTGAGCAAAAGTACACAGCCACTTCAGTTGACCTTATCTTTGGTTCAAATTCAGAGCTGCGTGCAGTTGCAGAAGTATATGCCTTTGATACATCAAAGCAAAAGTTTGTAGAAGACTTTGTTGCGGCATGGACTAAAGTAACGAACTTAGACCGTTAATTACCATTAAGTAATACAACCATAGCGCTGCAATTAATTGCAGCGCTTTTTATGTTGGTTAGTCATACTCTTTTATATATTACTGCATTGCTTTGCAGCTAAACATACTGCCCAAACCTTGCTGAGTGTAAGTGCCTATAAAGATAGTCAATAAGCTTCGTCATCACTAAAAACCGTCACTGAAAGCTCTTCATCTATATTTTCAAAAACCAAAAAATTAATAGGCTTACAACAGACTTGGCAGTCCTCAATATATTGTTGATCAACATCTGCCGGATCGAGCAGCACGTCAATATTCTCACCACAATAAGGACATGCTATCGTTTTTTCAGTTAATTGATTCATTGCTATAACCTCACATATTACTTGCTATACCCATTATCATTAGACATATAGTATCAAGGTGCATTTCTTTGTGCAGGCTCTTTGTTGAATTTCTTGGCTGGAGCAATCAGCATACTATACTCACTCATAGTACTGCCGATAACATACTTACACTCAAAGTGTTTTAACAAACAACTTTATTTATTGCTATATTAAACTCATTAAATTTAAGGGTGTTGGGTAAAACGAAAAAGCAACAGGCATAAATATCTTTGCCTAAGATAGTGCATATCTAGCCTCACAAAATTTAGGACATTAAAAGATATTTGCATAAATATATTCAAATTCATCATCTTTTTCATAAAATACGACATCACAAAGGGATCCTTTTGCTCCGCCTCGCTTTTTGCAAACTCAATATTTTTGCGCATATAAGAGCTCAAAATATCTAAATGACTTCAAGGAATTGGGATTTAATTTTTAGCAGCTTAGATTGCACTCCAGCCTCCATAAAAACCTAACGAGCCTGAAGAGTAATTCGTTTTTAATTTATTTTTTATTGATGTATTAACCACAGTCGAATTCCTATTTTGATTCAATCGGTTACTTCTATTTCACGAAAAATATAAAAAGAGGACTTGGTGTTGTTTTAATTGTCATTTTGGAAGGTATTACAGGTGTTTGAGGATATAAAGCGCAGTGCTTTAGAAAAGTAAAAAAGCGCTGCAACAATACAGCGCTTTCATTACTCATAAAAATTATTTGTTTAAGCTTAACCGCTTTATTTAAAAGAAGCCGAGCGGATCTTCGCTGTAGCTTACTAATAAATTTTTAGTTTGTTGGTAATGGTCAAGCGCAAGCTTGTGGGTTTCGCGGCCGATGCCTGATTTTTTATAACCACCAAACGCAGCGTGTGCAGGATACATATGGTAACAGTTGGTCCATACACGGCCTGCTTCTATTTTGCGGCCAAAGTGATAAGCACGGTTCATGTTGCGGCTCCATACCCCTGCGCCTAGACCAAATTCAGAGCTATTAGCCAGTTCGAGTGCTTCGGCTTCGTCTTTAAAGGTCGACATTGAAATCACCGGGCCAAAAATTTCTTCTTGGAATACCCGCATATCGTTAGTGCCTTTTAACAGCGTTGGCTGAATGTAATAACCGCCATTTAGCTCATCTGTTAGTTGCTCTACATTGCCGCCAGTAAGTACTTGTGCGCCTTCTTTTTTGCCAATTTCAATATAGCTGAGAATCTTATCAAACTGTGCTTTAGACGCTTGTGCGCCTACCATGGTTTCACTATCAAGCGGGTTACCGCGTTTAATTTTTAATGTGCGCTCTAAAATACGCTCAATAAACTGCTCGTAAATATCTTCTTGGATAAATAGTCGCGATGGGCAAGTACACACTTCACCTTGGTTAAAGTACGCAAGTACTGCGCCTTCAATGGCTTTACTTAGGAAGGAATCGTCTTTTTCCATTACATCGTTAAAGAAAATATTCGGTGATTTACCACCAAGCTCAACCGTTGATGGAATAATGTTATCAGCGGCACATTTTAAAATGTGTGAACCAACAGGGGTTGAGCCGGTAAAAGCAATTTTAGCTATACGCGTGCTGGTTGCCAGCGCTTCGCCCGCTTCTTTACCGTAGCCATTTACTACATTAAGCACGCCTGCAGGCAATAAATCACCAATGATTTCCATCAACACTAAAATAGATACTGGTGTTTGTTCAGCCGGTTTGAGTATCACACAGTTACCTGCGGCAAGCGCTGGTGCAAGTTTCCATGCGGCCATTAGAATTGGGAAGTTCCACGGAATGATTTGTCCAACAACGCCCAGTGGCTCATGAAAATGATACGCGACTGTGGTTTCGTCTATCTCGCCAATACTGCCCTCTTGGGCGCGAATACAACCGGCAAAATAACGAAAATGATCTGCCGCCAGTGGGATATCTGCCGCCAATGTTTCGCGAATGGCTTTACCGTTATCCCACGTTTCGGCAACTGCAAGAAGCTCAAGGTTTTGCTCTATCCGATCAGCTATTTTTAATAATATATTGCTACGAGCCGTTACTGAAGTTGTACCCCAAGCAGCTTTTGCAGCGTGGGCTTTATCAAGGGCAAGTTCAATATCCGCTTTATCAGAGCGTGGTACTTTACAAAATACTTTACCATTAACGGGGCTAATATTATCAAAGTACTGACCATTTACAGGCTCGACCCACTGTCCGCCAATGTAATTACCGTACTGGGATTTAAAGTTAATAAGTGCGCCGTCGCTGCCAGGATTTGCATAGATCATTGTGTGTGTCCTTTATTCAAAATGTTGCTTTTTAAATTTAATCAAATTGACTAAGTTTGACGGGAGATTGTTGTTTATTTATCCGTCACCTGTTGACATTAGCTTATAAGAAGCATAAAAACTTGATTAGCTGTCCAAAAAACATGTCTGTGCGTCCAAACTCTGTTGGTCGTGTTTAAAGGAAATAAAATGAATACCACGTTATTGACTGAAAAACTGACTAAAAAGCGCCAAGCGGTTGATGTACTGATCGAAAATAAAATTACTTTTGCCTCAGACAACGCCGAGCTGAGCATTTACGACACCTACCAAGACGCACAAAAAGTAGCACTGCATTCCAGCGAACTGCTGTTTTGCGGCATGATCAGCGGTAAAAAAGTGATGCACGTTGCCGACAGTAACTACCATGAAGAGTTTTTACCCCAGCAATCATTTGTATTAGCACCCGAACAAGGGGTTTTAATCGACTTCCCAGAAGCATCAATGCAGCAACCTACCACCTGTTTGGCTATCGAAATTAGCCGCGATAAAATCAGCCAAGTAGCTGACGCGCTAAATATGCAGCAGCAAATAAGCAGCGATGATTTTTTTCATTACATTCCAAAGCTGGTGCATACCCAACACAATCAACACACCCAACAATTACTTGAACGGATGATTGGGTTATTTAGCGAAAACGAGCAAGATCGTCATTATCTAATTGATCTATCAGTAAATGAGTTAATCACTCGATTATTACAACAACAAAGCCGCGATTTAATGCTCGCCAATTGCCAACAAACTATTGCATGCCCATTAACCGATGCCCTGCATTTTATTAAAGAACATCTTAATCAAACTTTAGATATCGATACTTTATGTAAAATAGCCTGCATGAGCCGTAGTAAATTTTACCAGCAATTCAAGCTCGCCTTTGGGCAAACTCCGGCCATGTGGCAACAACAGCTAAGATTAAAGAAATCTCGCCAACTTCTACAATCAGGACAACAAATAAGCCAAGTTTGCTACGATCTTGGCTTTACCAATCCCAGTCATTTTAGCCGTTTGTTTAAGCAAAAATTTGGTGTTTCACCTAAACAATGCAAGCATTAATATTCATCTATTAAGAATTTTTAACTAAATTAAAAGTTTTTATTGACTCGAACGCAATTGCAGATTATTTTCCCGCTGATGTTTTTATCGGCATAACAATAGCGGCATGCATCCCCTGCACCGTCTGGCGCCAAGCCAACGCATTTTACTGTGTCGCAATTGTGCTAAACCCACCGCGAAACCTAACAGTGACTTCTGCGTGCAAAAGCAGTGACTTGGAATATCAGCCGTTGGGCTAACATTCTTTGTTTTTGTTAAGCAGTTTGAGCCAATTACTCAAATGCTTTTTATTTTGTGAATACTTAAATGCTCGAACCTTCTGCGTTAAGTCTTGTGCCGCCAGTTGTAGTGGTGGTTTTGGCGATCGTGCTACGTCGTCCTATTTTATCTTTGCTGATCGGTGCCCTTGTTGGCCTTGCTATGCTAAATCCTGTTGAAATGCTTAGCAACTTTGCTGCGGCATCGTTAAAAGTAATGGTAGATGAAACAATCGGCTGGCTTATTCTAGTGTGTGGTGGCTTTGGTGCGTTAATCGCATTGCTCGTGCGCACCGGTGGTGCAGCAGCATTTGGTAGTTTTGCGCTGCGCTTTTGTAAAGGCCCACGCTCATCGTTGATCATGACCTTTTTGCTCGGTATCGTGATTTTTATCGACGATTACCTCAATGCGCTTACCGTGGGTGAAACCATGAAACGCATTACTGATAAATTTAAAATCAGCCGTGAAATGCTTGCCTACGTGGTCGACTCTACCGCAGCGCCAATCTGTGTATTAGTGCCGCTGTCTACCTGGGCGGTGTTTTTTGGCGGCTTGTTGGTTGATAACAACATAGCCGTCGAAGGCCAAGGTATTGCTGTGTATATTCAAGCAATACCCTATATGCTGTATGCATGGTTTGCCGTGTTACTTGTGCCATTAGTGGTACTTGGTGTTATCCCTTTATTTGGGCCGATGAAAAAAGCCCAATTACAGGCGATGCAAGAACAACCGCAAGTAGATCCTGCACAGTACAACGAAGTGCAAACTGCCGATGAATACGCAGTAAAAGCCGTTGAAGAAAGCTTTGAAAGCGCAGACAGCCACGGCAAACTGTACAACTTTTTACTGCCTATATTATTGCTCGTTGCGTTCACTGTGTATTTTGACATTGATGTATACAAAGGGTTATTAGCGACATTCGCCGTGACGCTGCCATTTTATATGCTGCAAAAGCTAATGCCATTTGCCGAAATGATTGAAAAAATGCTCGATGGTTTTAAAAGCATGTTGCCAGCAATAGGAACTGTGATCGCCGCATTTATTTTTAAAGATGTGTGCGACCAACTACTATTACCACAGTTTGTAATTGATTCCTTAAGCCCATTCATGACCGCAGGCTATTTACCTGCAGTGGTGTTTTTAGCAATGGCAATTTTGGCGTTTGCTACAGGCTCAAGCTGGGGTATTTTTGCGGTAACAATTCCTATTGTGATGCCTCTGGCAGTCGCGGTTGATGCAAATATACCGCTGGTGATTGGTGCGCTGTTATCTGCCTCATCATTTGGTAGCCAAGCATGTTTTTACTCAGATTCAACTGTCCTTGCAGCACAAGGTTCAGGCTGTAACTTAATGAGTCACGCAATTACTCAATTGCCCTATACACTCATCGCAGCAGCCTGTGCATTTGTCGGGTTTTTAGTGATAGCATAACGACAAAGGTTAAAAATGGTCTAGCTTTTCAGCGCGGGAAATAAATACCCGCGCTAATTTTTTATCAAGGAAAGAATCGGATATAATAACGAAGCTAGAAATTTTGTAAAAGGAGTAATATTTTGCTCTACACTTGCCATTTCTAAAGCTTCCATATATGCCACACAAAAGGACGTATAGCAAGCGTTACATCGCCTTGCTGTTCATCTGGGCTTGAAGGAATATACCAACCTCGCATTACCTCTTTAATGAAGCCATGCTTAGTCAAGCGCTCTCTATCGGTGCGCTCAAGCATTTTCGATTGCACAGCAATAATGCCACTATCTTGCAATAGCTTTAATCGCTCTAGAGAATGTGTAAGCTTTACTGACACTTGATTCATGTTAACACAGCTAGTTTTTGCTGAAGTTGAAAATTAGCTTTTAGTGTAGTTAATTACTAGCTTTTAATGCAGCTGTGATAGCTTAGGAGAATTAGGTGCAGGAAAAAGTTAGCGAGGTGAAGGTTAAAAACAAACCCATTTAACTATACAGCCACTTTAATTGAGCAAACAAAACTGTACAACTAAATTTACTTTTTAGGCTCAAAACATTTCTATTGCTACTTGGTACTTGGTACTTTAATTTCAGCTATTAAATGGGTCATTATCCCTATTAAAGTCAAATTATTCGAAAAAAAATAACTGACTGATACTATTTAACTTTTTACTAAGTGGCCGGATTTTTAAGCTAACAACTATTTTGGCGTGAAATGCCTGCAAAACGTAAGATCTTTTAGATTGTTTGCCTGTGATTGTACTTTCTAAGCGTTTTTCACGCTGGTATGCATGAGTTGTAAAATAGGAACGCCCTCTTTATACTGAACGCATATATCCTTAGCCATCTAAAAAAGCCATAATCATTATGCTCAAGACTATTTATCCATCCAAAAGCTTGTTTATCCAGCTCTTATTTATTTTTATAATAGTAGCATCCATAATGCTTTCACATGAAGAAAAATCAAGCATAAAAACGGGGTACAGCCTTGAAACTCTCACTACCAAAATAGTTATCAACCATGGTTGGCCTCTAACTTATAAAAAAAGCCAAAGAGGGTGGCCTTCCATTATCTATTACACCAACTTGTCAATCATATTGTTAATTGCTTTTTTGGTCGGTTTGGTAATTCCTTTGGTGATTAATCTCGGCACTTTCTATTGTGAAAAAAGAAAAAAATAGAAAAATAGAAAAATAAAGTTAAGAATACCATTAATTAGAGTGATATGGGATTAGGGGGCGGCTTTAACAATGTCTTTATTGGCTTGGCATACTCCTAGATAAATAAGCAGAGATAAAATCTGAAAGTTACTTATCTCTTTACTTATCTTTGCCTTCTACTTTCTACCTATTATGTCGTCGATGACACAACGTTTAGTAAAGTGTCTGTTAACGTAGGCTTTGCGCCAACTGCATTAAATGAAAGTTCATTTTAAGGCGACCTAACTATCTAATAGCTACGTTGCTTTCAATCAAAATAATAAGCCAACTATTACTCAATAATTACTCCTGTAATATTCCACTACGGGCCCTATGTCATAGTCAATCACGCACCTTGTTATTGAAAATTTATACACGCTAACAAATTGTTCACTAAATTTATATATTTGGTATTATTCGCTTTTTCGTATAATAAGTTAATAACGAATGAAGTAATAACAAACCTATAAGCTCACACACCGCTACTTCAGCAGTAGAGGTAGAACTAGTATAATAGAAAATAGAGGTTATTTTATAAACTCTTGTTGATAAGAAGTAACCAAACACACTAGGAAATATCAATAGTAATACCGAGCAGAGAATGATGAATCGTATGATCAAATGCTGATTTTTTAAAATATTATCTTCCCATGCTCGAACTACAACATACAGGTACGGAGCAAATATGAATGGGATATACAAAAAAAGATTTAAGCTCTCGTCGCTACGAGTGAGTATTCCGAAAATCAATAGAATACTAATAATTAGAAATAAAAGACTACAAATGACCGACAGTGTTTTAACAAAGAATTGTTTCATGAGTGCTTATTGTCGCCTAGATTATTAAATAAATTTAAGATGAGATAGGTTAAGTTATTCTATCTATCAAATCAATAGATTAAAGAATCGCCCGCAAGCGCCCCCCCGTTTAAAGGAGTCCTAACTAAGCACTGTGCTTTTCTTTATTATCTAATTCGACTAACTGATTTTTGAACACTCCCCTCCCGGTCTGCAATCAAGCACCCGAGGTTTTCGCTACGCTCTGTTAAATTGTGGCAGACACAAAGTTTAAGAAATTAAACCCAGTACAATTAGTGAATAGCGATTCTTGCTTACAGTCTGAACTGTTTTGTATAAATAGCACTTATTGGAAGCAATGAAAATAGGCTCTAAAAACATGCCTAAGTGGTTGAAAATATATTTTCAAGCTGATAGTAAGTGGTCGAATCAGCCACTTACTAAATCACTAAAGCTTTAAAGCTAATCTTTTAGGGTAACTAAATGGTTGGCATTCAACGCATTTTATTTCATGCGCATCAGTATGTGCGGGATTTATTATAAAATTATACTCATCTGAACAAACAGATGAAGGAACTTGCAGTACAGCTTCTCCCATACTCGTTAACCAGTCGCTACCCACTATTTGGGTTTTTAATATATAAGGGTGATCATCCCAGTCACTTGGTAGATCAGATACAACCAAGCGTTTAATTTTCAGTTTATCAGGTATCAATATAGATGTGACTGATAGCTGCTTGTTAAGTATATCCGTAGAGTCGTTCACTAACCTCTCAAGCATTGCAAGTGAACGGCTACTTGCTGTGTAAACAACAGGTTTACCAGCCATGTGCCATCTACCTTCTGCATAAAGCCCACCTAGGCCTGATAGCGCGTTATTTGAATTGTTATGTTCAGTTGGGGCAATTCTATAACAAATCATCAAGCAGTGAATCCATACTCTAGCCCATAAATAATTCGCTTAATTAACTCACGGCCGCGAATGGTATGCAAAAATTCTTTTGGCGCATTGCCATCGAACTGCGTATGAGCGGTGTTCAACCACTCATTCCAACGTTTTACATCACCAAAGTATGAAATACCTATAGACGACAAACGTGCAACTTCCAATGCATTTTGACTTAAGTTAATACCTAAACGTTTGCGCTCTTTTACATGTCGCTCCAATGTCCGCGTAGTAGTACCAATAGTCTTAGCTATTAGTTTTTGTTCCCATCCAAGCGATTTACTAAGAAGGAAAATGGACGAAGCTTTCAAGCCTGTAGTAGCAACAGTAATTTCTTCTAATGCATTAGAGTTGTTAGTGATTAACCCACCACTCACTACTTTTATAAAATCAAACTTTAAAGTTTCCATAAACACCTCCAGCGACAATTGTCGTTAATTATAATACCAAGTGTCAAAACTAGCAAGGTGACATAGCGCTATTCACTGATAGCTGAACGAGATGGCCGCTGGGGTTCTTGCATCTCATGCGCACCATGCAATTTGTCTAATTCTGTATCAGTCTAATGTAAAGTACTCTCTTGAGTAAATTCAAACACACTAACAACTTTGGCCTTTAACCTTGCTAACTTTACCCTCGCGAGCATTACTCTTTTCCAATTAACCACGACTATTACTTGTATCTGCTCCCCTAAAAAGCGGATAATTGCAGCTAAATGAAAATACACTGACTAAGTCTGGCGCAAACACCTGCAAGCCTTACTTATTAGTGCGCATGAAGGTGGACCAACTCAATGGAAATTAAAGTTAATTTTCTCGATAATCTTAGATTAGAAGCTAAGTTTGACGATTTCTCAGTCATTGCGGATCAACCAATCCGTTACAAAGGCGATGGCTCTGCGCCAAGTCCATTTGACTACTTTTTAGCATCTTCGGCTTTATGTGCTGCGTACTTTATTAAAGTGTATTGTAATGCCCGTGATATCTCGACTGACGGTATTCGTGTTGCGCAAAACAACATTGTTGATCCTGAAGATCGTTATAACCAAATCTTCCAAATCCAGGTTGAACTCCCTGAAAGTATTTCTGAAAAAGACCGCACCGGCATTTTACGCTCTATTGATCGTTGTACCGTAAAGCGTGTTATTCAAACCATACCTGAATTTAAAATTGATGCCGTAGAGAGCTTAGATAACGACGCGCAAGCCATGTTAATGGCAAAATCAGCAGGCAGCGAAAACACCTTTATTTTAGGTAAAGATTTACCGCTTGAGCAAACCATTGCTGATATGACTGCGATTTTGGCTGACTTAGGCATGAAGATTGAAATTTCATCATGGCGTAATATTGTACCAAACGTCTGGTCATTGCATATTCGTGATGCTGCATCACCGATGTGTTTTACCAATGGTAAAGGCGCCAGCAAAGAAAGCGCATTATGTTCAGCCCTTGGCGAGTTTATTGAACGTTTAAACTGTAACTTTTTTTACAATGACCAGTTCCTTGGTGAAGAAATTGCCAACAGCGAATTTGTTCATTACCCGAACGAAAAATGGTTTCAGCTCACTGATGATGACTCACTACCAGAAGGTATTTTAGACGACTATACCTTGAGCATTTACAACCCTGAAGATGAACTGTGCGGCTCGCACCTTATCGACACAAACTCAGGTAATATTGAGCGCGGTATTTGCTCTATCCCGTATGTGCGTCAATCTGACGGCGAAACCGTATACTTTCCATCAAACTTAATTGAAAACTTATTTTTAAGTAACGGTATGAGTGCCGGTAATAACTTTGCAGAAGCCAAAGTACAATGTTTATCTGAGATTTTTGAGCGCGCGGTTAAACGCCAAATTATCGAACAAGAAATTGTACTGCCTGATTTACCGGAAGAAGTACTTGCTAAATATCCAGGTATTGTTGCTGGTATTAAAGGCTTAGAAGAGCAAGGCTTTCCAGTTGTGGTAAAAGATGCCTCCCTTGGCGGACAGTTTCCAGTGATGTGCGTTACCTTAATGAACCCAAAAACCGGTGGCGTATTTGCTTCATTTGGTGCACACCCAAGCTTTGAAGTCGCCCTTGAGCGCAGCTTAACTGAGCTATTACAAGGTCGCAGCTTTGAAGGCTTAAATGACGTACCAAAACCCACCTTTAACAGCATGGCCGTATCAGAGCCTGAAAACTTTGTTGAGCACTTTATTGACTCAACAGGTAAAATTTCATGGCGCTTTTTCAGTGCGAAGCACGATTATGACTTTGTTGAATGGGATTTCTCCGGCACTAACGAAGAAGAAACCGCAAGCTTGTTCGGTATTTTAAAAGACTTAGGTAAAGAAGCTTACATTGCTGAGTTTTCAGACCTAGGCACAGCGTGTCGTATTTTAGTGCCTGATTACTCTGAAGTTTACCCAGTAGAAGACTTAATTTGGGATAACACCAACAAAGCCCTTAAGTACCGTGAAGACATTTTAAATCTGCACAGCTTAGATGAAGATCAGCTTGCCGATTTAGTTGAGCGCCTAGAAGACAGCCAGCTTGATAACTACATCGACATTATTACCCTAATTGGTGTTGAGTTTGACGAAAATACCGTTTGGGGTCAGTTAACGATACTTGAACTTAAGCTGTTAATTTACTTAGCACTGGGTGACTTAGAAGCGACGATGGAACTGGTTGAAACCTTCTTGCAATTTAACGATAACACCGTTGAACGCGGGTTGTTCTATCAAGCAATGCACGCGACTTTAGAAGTTGCGCTAAATGATGACTTAGAAATTGAAGACTACATTCACAGCTTCACCCGCATGTTTGGCCAAGAAGTAATGGATGCAGTAGTCGGCTCTATCAATGGTGATGTGATGTTCTACGGTTTAACTCCAACCAATATGCAACTTGAAGGGTTAGATCGTCATCAGCGTTTGATCGACAGCTATAAAAAACTGCATGGGGCTCGCGCTGCAAGAGCCAAATAACTATTGTCAGCGCGAGATTTGCGTAGGCGGGATTTTATATCGCGCTGTTACTCTTTCTGTCGGACAATAACTTCTTAAATTTAAGCACCTAGCAATGGCAGGTGCTTTATTTTTTTATAGCGCAAAGCCAACGATATACAATGGGCTAACTCTTTAACTGGCACGGTTTGATTAAGCTTAAACACCAAAGCACGGTTACCTTCATAGCTAAACGTATCACCATAAAGCTCTTTGAAGGTTTCAATAAGTTTAGTTTTACAGTTAAAGTAAATACAAAATTGCTCAGCTGATTTTGGTTTGTGATCAAAACGAATGGTAGTGCCTATTTTTGAAATATAACTCGGCTCTCCCCACTTGAGTGTTTCTTCAAGTTCAGTGATGCCATCCTGCACAGCTACCTGCAAAATCAGACTTCTGATCTCATGTAATACAACCGCGATATTTTCAGGGTACGTCGTAAATTTTTGTTTAACACTCTGATTCATTTAACGCTCCTTAAAGAGTCGTAAAATTAGGCTATTTCGTTAACTCAAGTATTTTTACTTTGTTTATCTGTGCTGAGTAAATTTTGCCCTGCCACTTCGGCTTTTTAGCTAACCATGCCGGCTTTTCTGAATGTTTCCAGATACCCGCAATCAATTAACGGCTGGCTCATACCGATAATGGCCGGTGATCTTATAACGAAACAGTACATCCTCAAGTTGCGGCCCTGCGCCTATGTTATGCACTATTAATGGGGTTTTGTTATCTGCAGTGTATGTATCTACCACGATACCGATATGCGGCAAATTGCCCGGCAGCATCCACGTGACAATATCGCCTGCTTTATAGGTCTGAGCATTATTAGTTATGGGCAGTACTGTACCGTGGCGTTTAAAAAAAGCCTGTAAATTAGGCACGCGACGATGATCAATATTACTATCGGGTTTAGTAAGCCCCCATATTCTTGTTGATGGGTAGACTGAAAAATTATCGCGCATATCTTCATGAACTAACTTTTGTAAATCGATACCCAGTGCTCGGTAGCTGCGAATAATCACATCTGTGCATACGCCAATATTGGCAGGTACATCGCCATTTGGATAGGCAATACGGTGATAAGCGCCGTCATAGCGCACGCTTTGTGTTGTTCTATCATTTGCAGCGTTTACAAAATCATCAGCAAATGAGTTGGCTAAGCTATAAAAAGGGCTTAGCAGTAGCAATATGCACACTATCTTATTCATCAAAATCCTAGCGGTTTGAGCTGTTCCTTTTTTATATAGTTACACTGTACATACATTTTGTAAATTATTTAAAAGATAATGATTCATAAAAAAGCCCAAGCAAATCGCTTGGGCTTTAATCTTTTTCAACGCTTCAATGTGCTAAATTACTTTTGCAATTTAATGCCATTAAAGTGCGCTTGTAAGTCTGTTACCAATGTTTGTTTTGGTAAATCTGCAAACGGTTTGTCGGCAAATTTGCTACCACGAAGCTGTACGTTTAAACGCGCAGCTTGTGGGTTTAACATAGTTTGCTGGTAGTAGTCTTTGATATCAGCAAGCGTGACTTTTTCAACTTCAGCGATTAACTTATCCTTTGAATCAAAATCAAAGTTTTCACGATACCAATCGCCAATCAGTGGGCCCATTTCATCGCTAAGATTTTTAGGCTGCTGTTTAAGCGACACTAATACGGCATTTTTAAGCTGCTCGAAGGTTTCTTCGCTCATGTTATCAAGCTCTACTGCATATTGCATTTTGAACTCTTCAAAACGCGCTTGCATGGTTTTTACATCTTTTACTGGGGTTTGAATAAACAAGCCAATCGCTGAGTAATCTTCAATCGGCCTTGCTAAACCACCAACCGCATACGCTAATTGCTCTTCAGTACGTAACTTGTCAAACGCGACGGTGCTAAAGTGACCTTGTAAGACTTGCGCTTGCGCTTTTTGCTTATAGCCTGCAATCGGGTGTACAGTCATATCAATGATAGCTACATCAGCCACATCAATATCTTTTTGCAATACAATCGTTTCGCCTGGTTGCGGTAACCACGCTTTACTGCGCGCAAATTCAGTGCTTATATGCGCCGCTGGTAAAACTGCCGTTAACTCTTTAGCTATCGCTTCAACATCTGTTTGGTTATAGTTACCATAAGTAAACACCCGCATTTCGTTATTAGCGAAGGTATGCTGTTTAAGCTGCTCAAAATCTGCAATGGTTAATGCTTTTGCCGTATTGATCAGTGCATCGGTGTCAAAGCTGCCAGTTCGTATTAATTTAGAATACTCACCAAACGCTTGATAATATGGGAATTGTTTTTGGGCGTTTAATAAATCACGTTGGTAACGATCAAGCGCTTGAGCAAAACCTTGCTCAGTTACTTGCACATCAATATTTGTCAGTGCTTGCGCGAGTAAAACATTTTGTTTATCGGTAAAACCACTCATTGAAAGGATAAGTCCGTTACTTGCTTCAAGGCCAACACTCATACCTGCCACGGCAGCTTCGGTACTTAGCTTGCTTTGTTGTAAGTTAAATAAGTCAGACCATACTGAATAAAGTACTTTAGCTTTGATATCCGTCAAAGCATCTGGGGTATTTAAGTAAACTTCGACCAAACCTTTCGGTTGCTCGGCAAAGTTTTGACTCGCTTGACGCCATACTTTTACGCCATTTTTATCATATACCAGCTTAGGGTGTTTTTGCTCTGCAAATTGTGCTGTTTTAATCGCAAAACTCTCTGGTAATAAACGGTTTACCGTGGGTAATGCTAAGGCAAACTGACTAGGCTTACTCCAGCTGGCAATTTCAGCATCACTGATATCTTCAATGCGGTATTTACCATCGTAAAAATGCAATTGCGAATCGGTTTCTTCTTGCTGTGAGGTATACCAAATACGCAGAGTATCAGCATTGAGTTGCGCAAGTACGTTGTTGATCGCAGCTGCATCAAACTTAGCATAATAGAAAGGCGCATTAATAACGTGGTTTAGTGGATAATCTTGCATGCTACCAGTTAAATTACTGACATAGCCAAATTCATCGCCTTTTTCTAAAAATTGAAATTCATTATTAAGTGAAGTGCGAATTTCATTAAAGTATTTACTATCTACACCTTCTTTTTTGATCAAATCAATATATTGCATTATTGTTGCAACGATCGTTTCACGGTTTTTCATGCCTTCGTCTGTTAATTGCACATTAACCGTCAGCGCACCGTAATTACCATATTGGGTTGGCGCTGCCCCGGCTGAAAGTTGTGAAACCCAGCCTTTATCACGCAAAATTTGCGCCGGGCTACCTTGCATTTCATTGCTTAATAAGTATGCTACAAAACGGTTAGGTTTAACGGCAAACTCATTGCTGTTATCGGTAATAGTAAAATCAAGTTGTAACTCTTTTACGTCTTCATTTGGCGCGTAGTGAACGCGTTTTCCACCTACGTTATCAAAATCTAGCTTTGTGGTAACAGTTGGTTTGTCGATCTTTTTATCTTCAATATCAGCGAAGTATTTTTGTGCTTTCGCTTCCATTTCCGCAAGTGGTAGATTTGAAATCATTGCTACTTTCATAATGTTAGAAGAGTAGTATTTATTATAAAAATCAACGGTTTCTTTATGTAAAGAGCTACCGTCTTTATCACCTAATGTTTCAAGATTACCGATTAAAAAACGATTAGCTGGATGATCGCCCATCATTTGTCGGGCAAGCTTAAACTGACCAAAAAAATCCATCTCGCGACGCATTGACCATTCGGCGTTTACTGCGTTTTTTTCTTTATCGGTGTATTCTGGGTAAAGCTTAGGGGATTTAAAAAAGTCAGCAAAACGATCCAATGCTTCATCGTAAGCATCGTTATTTACTTCAAACATGTAATTAGTAATATCTAACCATGTATAAGCATTGTGGGCGCCGCCGTTTTTAGTCATAAAATCAGAGTAACCCTTGGTATCTGGGTAACGATCTGTGCCTAAAAATAGCATGTGCTCTAAATAATGCGCCATTCCCTGCTGGCTAATTGGATCATGTAATAAACCAACACCCACACTCAATGAAGCTGCTGATTTTTCAGCAGTTGGATCCGACACTAAAATTACTTCAATCTCATTCGCAAGTTTAAGGGTTTTATATTGACGAGTATCGTTGGGACTTATTACCAGCGTATCTGAAAGTAATGACGTTTGCTGCTGTACCGCTGTGGTGGTAGTCCCGCAGCCACTTAATACTGCTAAAGCAATAGCGCTTAAAGTAATTATTTTTTTCATATTGAGAATGTGATCCATACTTATTTGTTGTTTGAATGATCGGTAAAATTCAAAAAGCTTGCAATCATTTTTCTAAATACTTTGTAACACATTGTGAATTATAAAGACAAACTGCTAGGCTTAAAGTTACGTTATTTATCAAATGAGACTCTTAATGGAAAAATATGTATTACTCGCGATGTTTTCTCAGGTACTACTCACTTTTACGGTAATGGTAGTCATGGGCCGCCGCCGTTTTAGTGCGGCGCGTAACAAAACGATTACTATGCAAGATTTTGCCACTATGCAATTAAATAATGCGGGTGATGATGTATATATTGCCGGTAGAAACTTTATTAATCAGTTTGAAATACCAGTGCTATTTTTTGTAGCCTGTTTAGCTGCTTTACAGCTCAATGCAGCGGGTTATGTATTTATTACTTTAGCCTGGGGTTTTGTGATTTCGCGCGTCATTCACAGTATTATTCATTTAGGCAGCAATAGCGTAAAACCTCGCTATTATAGCTTTTTGCTTGGCTGTTTACTGGTTTTAACTATGTGGGTGTTATTAGTAATGCGGGTATTTGCACTCTAAAGCGTTACGTTTGCTATCGGGACACATAACCCGATAGCAAGTATATACCTTTAAGCTGCGCGGCGGCGTTTAAAGCCAAGCAATAATAATGGTAGTAACCAGCTCATACTACCACTTGAGCTATCCCCATCATCAGGCTGAGTTGGAGTCGGATCGTCAATTAGCGTATTTTCTTTTGGAGATAAATTTACTGACGAATTTGGATCATCATCAAGTACCAGAACACTATTGATCGACACTAAATTAGCAATAGTCAACGTGGTATCTGCACTTGCACATTGGTCTTTAGTTAGATTAACTACCGGTATTTCACCGCAATGCACTAACGCAGAGATCTTATCAAGCACAGCATAACTATCTGCTGTAATCTGACCAAATACGGTAAAACCGCCATTTTGCTTATCTAAGTTTGCGCTATTATCTTTGAGATTAAAAAACCATTGACTTGTGGCACTATTCGCATTATTGCTTAATTTAGCCATGGCAATCGTGCCTTTTACATTCGATAATTCTGGCTCATTCACAACAGCTGGTGACGTTGTGATCGCTTTAAAATCATCGGTAAAAGTAAAGCCTCCACCTTGAATAATAAAATCCTTGATTGAACGGTGGATCACGGTTTGATTGTACGCATCACTTTGTATATAACTTAAAAAGTTCTCGACCGTTTTGGGGGTCTGTTGATCAAACAAATCAACCTTAATAGCACCTTGTGAAGTTTGCATTTCAACTACAGTTGCATGGCTTGCAAATGAGGTTGCGGTTAACAAACCGCATAGTAATAGTTTTTTCATTATTATATTTATCCTGAAGAATGTTGTGGTTATGTGAATTTAATGCAAATAGTAAAGAACTCTTGTGGAGATTACGATAGCAAAACGTACCTTTAAACAAATCAAACCGAATTGATTACATTTAAATTACATGTGGTTACAATGTGTTGTTATTCACTCACGTTATAAATAAATTTTGTTTAAAACGAAATCGTCTTAATAGCCGAGTTTATTTTGTTAGTATTATTTATAACAATAAAACACACACAACAGGATTAACAACTATGTCGTATGAAGAGCAACACATCTGTGATTTTGGTTTACACCAAGGAGAGGCGTACACTAAGTTACCGGCAAGCTTTTTAAACTGGATGGTGGGTAATAACCATGAAAAATCAGCATTAGCAGAACAAGAGTTACAGCGACGTCAATTAGCGGCAACTGGAAAGTTAAATTTCCAAGATGACATTAAAATAGAATAATTACGTTATTTTGCAATAAAACTAGTTTAAACTATGCGCTTAATAAATAGCACAACACTGACAACACGGGTCATATTATGCGCATATTACTTTCATTTTTCCTATTACTAAGCATTACTGCATGTAGTAATCATCAAACCTCCGTTCAACAAGCTGACACAGCAGATATTCACTATCTCACCATTTTACATACCAATGATAATCATGGCCGTTTTTGGCATAACGAAAAAGGTGAATACGGTATGGCTGCACGTAAAACCTTAATAGACCAGTTACGTGCTAATGCGCAGCAACAAGGTCACGCAGTGCTACTTCTATCTGGTGGTGATATAAATACAGGCATTCCAGAATCAGACCTGCAATTTGCAGAGCCTGATTTTAAAGGAATGTCATTAATTGGTTACGATGCGATGGCGATTGGTAATCATGAATTTGATAATCCACTGAGTGTTTTAAAACAACAGCAGCAGTGGGCAAATTTCCCGCTTCTTTCGGCTAATATAATTGATAAAAAAACCGGTAAAAATGCCTTCGAATCCTATAAGATTTTTAACAAGCAAGGGCTGAAAATAGCAGTTATTGGTTTGACAACCACAGATACCGCTAAAATCGGCAACCCGCAGTATATCGGCGGCCTTGAATTTCAAGAGCCCGTTGCAGTAACCCAAGCTTTAGCCGAGAAAATCAAAGCACAGTATCAACCGGATATCACGATTGCAGTAACTCATATGGGTCATTATGTTGATGCGAATTATGGTATAAATGCACCTGGCGATGTTACTCTTGCCCGCTCTTTACCAGCTCATACCCTTGATATGATCATCGGCGGTCACTCACAAGAACCTGTGTGCATGGCAAGCGAAAATAAAAATGACGATAACTTTAAACCCGGTATGACATGTAAACCAGACCAACAAAATGGTACGTGGATAATGCAAGCTCATGAATGGGGTAAATATGTCGGCAAAGCCGAGTTTAAACAAGAAAACGGCGTATTAACCTTATTAGATTATAAATTATTGCCAGTTAACTTATACGTTGATAAAACGCAAGCTGATGGTTCAATTAAGCCTGAGCTTGCCAACGAATACATCAAACCAGACGCTGCCTTAAAAACATTTTTAGCTGATTACCAAGCCAAAGGTGCAAAACAAATTGAAGGTGAAATTGGTTATGTTGATGCAAAGCTTGAGGGCGATCGCAATAAAGTTCGTTATCAACAAACCAACTTAGCGCGCGTTATTGTGCAAGCACAAATGAATGTTGTTGGCGCTGATTTTGGTATCATCAGTGGCGGTGGCGTACGTGATAGTATTGCTGCAGGTGCAGTTAGTTATAAAGATATTTTAAAAGTACACCCTTTTAAAAATCGCATCGCGTATGTTGATTGGCAAGGCCAAGAGCTTTGGGATTACCTTGAGACTGTAACTAGTTTCCCACCGGATTCTGGTGCTTATTTGCAATACCACAAATTAAGCTTCGAGCGTAACGATAATGCGCTGACTAAAGTGATGATCAACGGCAAAGTTCTGGATAAAAACAAAACCTATCGCATGAGCATTAATAGCTACAATGCATCTGGCGGTGACGGCTACCCGATACTGATAAATCATAAAGGATTTGTCAGCACTGACGAAACAGATGCACAGGCATTGAAACGCTTCTTTATTGAAAATAGTCCAGTCAAAGCCATTGAATTTGCTCCTAAATAATCAGAGCTTACCTCACACAGTTTAAGTATTAGCAGTGTGAAGTTTTTATTCTGAACTAACTTACTAACCAGGTTAAGGTTATTTGCCTATCACCTCTATATCATCTGCTTTGATATTCGATAAACCATAACTATGTAACCGTGACCGAGAGCCTTCACCATGTGCCTTAGGAGGGTAATATTTCTCCTTCAGCTGTGAGTGTTCAATAAGTACCTCATCCAATGCAGCCCTAATTTCACTCAAGGTTTTTTCTAGACTGTTAGTAAAATTAGGCCGTTTACGAATAGTATGGCCAAGTTGTGTTAATCGGTAAAAATACTTATTAGCAAGTTCAATTAACTCATCCGGCACATCTTTGTTTTGATTAAGTATCACGTCCGGATTCTCAACGCAAAACTCGATTAAAGCCAAGTAAAAACACAGTGGTTTGTTAGCTAAGCCAGCTTTTATCTCAGCGTTATCATTAATAGCCAAAACTTTGGCTTGCAAATCAATCACTAGTTTCACTTGCACATTAATCAGTGGAAGTTGCTCTACTTGTTCTTTTAATGCTAAGTGTTTCAGCGATGTTCGGTTAATAAGTTCAGCCCACTTAGAAAATAAAAAAGCCAATAATAACAATACAATAAAGGCATAAATATCGCTTGTATGCCACCAACGCGTCTCAATTAAAAATGTAATCGCAACTTTTTGATCACTTGTTTCAAGATACTCTATCCGACTTTCGCGGCCATTATTTGTTAATGCCAGTGAGACATCATTGATGGTATTAACTTGAATTGGCTGTTGTATCAATTGCATATTCAAACGTTGTAGATAACCAACAATAGCATCATGATTACCCGAGTGTTTCAAAAAACGATTTGATAAGTCTAACCGAGGTAAATCTAGTGCAATTCGGTTTTCAATATCAGCCATTATTAAATCGTTATGTTGCGCCTGCTGCAGATAACTAGAGAGTTTAAACGTCAATAGCGCCGCACTAAAAATAAGCAGTGTCACGCCAAACAAGCGCTTATTATTCATCACGTTGCTCTCCTAAGAATTCAGCTTTACCCGCTAAACAATGCCAGTATGGTTCAACATGATTAAAATAAGTCGACACTTGCTGCTTAGATAATTGGATTAATTGAGATTGGATAGCGCACAGCAAATCAGTGTTCTCATGCTGCATTTTAAAGTACCAACGTGTGCCTATTACATTATCGCTGATTGGAGTTATATAATTTTTAGAAAAATGCGCCTGATCTGCTTCCTTCCAAAAAGAGGCTATTAAATCAACCTGTCCATTGGCTAATAACTCCCTAAGCTCATTATGTGAACTGGCGTAAGTAATTTTTAAATTTTCAAGGTTGATCCCTAAATCTTTAAACTTTTGTTTAGGTAGTATATGCCCCGATCGGCTTGTAGGATAATCAAGTAAGCCAATCCGTTTCCCCAAAAAGTATTGCTTGTTAATTTTTGGCTTTTCTTTAGCTGAAATAAAAAACGCAGTATAACTTGGAAAGCCAACCACAGGCTGGTAGTTATAGGTCGATTCAGCTTTGAAGGCTGACATAATGTTGTTTTTTGCTAAAATTAAATCAGCAATACCTTTACCAATGAACTCAATGCTATCGGCAGTACGGTAACCCCATAAAGCGATCACTTCGCCATATTGTTTTGCTACAACGGGATCGTCACACAGGTTTTGTGTTAAAGAACGAGCAACCTTTTGCGACGAGGCATAGACAATTAATTGCAATTGGTTTTCTGTTGCCCTCGTCTGACAGCGACTAGATGTTTCAATTAAAGGCTTCAAGGTCCCCGTTGATGTAACCACACTCAGCTGGCCACTGAGCCAAACCAACAAAAAAAACAGTAACAAAACAGTAACAAAGAAGCTGTGTTGCAAAAGCAGCTGTTTAATTTTCAAAAGTTCAACAATCCAAAACGATTCATCCTCCTATTTGACCAATTTAAATTACTTATTACAACAAGTAATTTTACCCAAAACAGTTAAGCTTATGAATTGAAAGAACTATCAATGGGAAATTATGAATTTCTTTGAGTCCTTCCTATTTATCTCAAAATCAGGACAATTCGCGCTATAGAAGAGGCCGCTCTTGTCAAATAAGATCATTGAGGAAAACACAAATGTTACGCAAAATTACACATGGATTTAGTTATCTTTTAGTCGGCGCAGTACTTTTATCATCACAAAATGTATTGGCTTGGGGACAAAATGGCCACAGAATTGTCGGTAAAATTGCCGAAAATCACATAACAGACGCAACTAAAGCAGAGCTTAAAGAACTTTTAGAAGGGCAAAGCCTAGCGCAAATTGCTACTTGGGCTGATGAAATGCGCTCTGATCCGAGTCCTTTTTGGCAAAAAAAATCTTCTCGTTGGCATTACATCAACGCGCCAAGCAACTCAACTACATTTACTCACAACCACGATGAAAATTTAAATAAAGATAATGTAAGCAACATTCTTGAAGGGATGTATTTTGCCATCGATACACTAAAAAACAAAAACAGCTCAATAGATGCCAAACGTTTTAGCTTACGCTTTCTTGTTCATTTAGTTGGCGATAGCCATCAGCCGTTTCATGCCGGACGTGCAGAAGACAGAGGTGGTAACCGTGTTAACGTTACCTTTTTTGGCCAGCCAACCAACCTGCACTCATTGTGGGACACTAAATTAATCGAAAATGAGAACCTATCATTCACTGAATTCGCGCAGTTTATTGATACTAATAATGCAGAAATAATTGCTGAGTACCTAGCCAGTTCACCAGAACAATGGGTAACAGAGTCACACAATTTAGCTGACAAACTATACAAGCTAAATAATGACGAGATTGGCTTTAGCTACATTTACGAAAACACACCGATTATTAAAACTCGCTTACAACAAGCCGGTATTCGATTAGCAGGATTATTAAATACGTTATTTGATAGTTCAGCAAAACCGTTAGCAAAGGCACTTAAGATGTCAGCTAACACAAACAAGTAATAAACCTTAACTTTCCACGGGAATCAACAAAATGAATAAGCTTCGCCTTTCGAAATTAACTGGGGCTGTGATCCTAGCCTTAGGTGTTTCTACAAGCGTAATGGCAGCAGATACCTCATCCGCTATGCGTGGTAAAATTACTACACCTTCTGGCACTGCAGCTGCAAATGTGAAAATTAAAGTTATTCACCAACCAACTGGCACTGTAAGCGAATTAACAACCAATGAAAGCGGTACCTTTATTGCCAATGGTTTACGTGTTGGCGGCCCTTACACTGTGTTTATTGATTCAGACCAATTTACCGATACCATGCTTGAAAATATATATTTAGAACTGGGCGATACATATCGTCTTAATTCTCAGCTTCAAGCAGCTAACATCGAAAAAATTGAAGTATCAGGCTATAAAATTATTCAGCAATCTGGTGGTTCAAGCAGTACCTTTGGCGAAGATACAATCAATAACATGCCAAGCTTTAACCGTGACATTAAAGATATTGCCCGTCTAAATCCTTTAGCAAGTATCAATGGTAATGGCGAGTTAACTTTTGCGGGGAGCAACCCTCGTACTAACGGTCTAACTGTTGATGGTATTGGTCAAAACGATGACTTTGGTTTAAATTTTGGTGGCTACCCGACGTCTCAACCTCCCGTTTCACTTGACGCAATAGAGCAAGTTTCAGTTGACGTATCGCCTTTTTCAGCTTCTAAAGGTAACTTTGGCGGCGGTACAATAAACGCCGTAACGAAGTCTGGTACTAATGAATTCAAATTTTCAGGTTTCTATGAAACATCTACACCGGATATGGCCGGCGATGTTCAAACAATTAAAGAAGAAGATACTGATAAAGCCGGTTATAAAACTTATTCAACGAATAAAGTAAAACCGATTCAAACTGAACAACGTTTTGGTTTTAATGTCGGTGGCGCAGTTATTAAAGATGAACTATTTTACTTTGTAAACTACGCACAGTGGTCAAGTGAGCAGGATTTAGATTATGGCTTTAAGGATTCTGGTGCTGCAAATGAATTTAAAATAACAGAAGACAGCTACAATCGTTTTATTGCTATTTTAAATGACGAATATGGTTTAACCGATTCATTAGCAGGCGCGCCTGAAGACACCAACAAAAATTTATTAGTTAAACTTAGCTGGAATGCCAGTGATGAGCATCGCCTAGATTTCACATATCAATGGCAAGACGATCAAGCTGAGAAAAATGAGAGTAAAGGTGGAAATAGAGTAGTCTTAAAATCAAATACATATGCATATGTTACTAAGTTTAATAATTTTGCCACTAAACTTTATTCTGATTGGACTGAAGACTTTTCAACAGAGATTGGTATTGCCTATAAAGATGTGACCTCTGACAGTATTACTCGCTCAAACTTAGGTAGCATTACCGTAGAAGAAAATGGCAGAAAGGGCCCTAACTTTAATTTTGGTACTGATAGATATCGCCATGCGAACAAATCTGAAACTGAAAACTTAACACTGACACTTGATGCAACTTATCTAATGGACGAGCACGAGATAAACTTTGGTGCTCAATATGAATCACTTCGTTTATATAACTTGTTTGCTGAAAACTCATTAGGTACATGGAAATTTACTAGTCTAGAAAATTTTGCAAACCGCGAAGTAGGTGCTTATGATTTCTCTTATCAAAATGCGTACACTAATAATTCAGCAGATACCGCCTATGATGTAACTCGTAGTCAATTAGCTTTATATATTGAAGATACCTTTTACTTAAATGATGACTTAGAAGTGACAGCTGGCCTTCGCTATGAGCGCTTATCATCTGATGATAAACCGACTCTTAATGAAAGCTTTCTAAGCACCTATGGTTTTAGTAATCAAGAGAACCTTGATGGTTTAGATATTATTCTACCTCGCGTTGGCTTTAAATATTATGCAACTGAAGCATTAACTATTAACGGTGGAATTGGTCGTTTCCAAGGCGGTATTCCAAATGTCTGGTATAACAACTCATTTCAAAAAGATGGTATTACCCTCGTTTCTGCACCAAATAGTGTAATAAACGACTACTACCAAAATAACCCAGCAGATATCACTCAGGTCCCTGATGTTATTAAAAATTCGTTAGAGCAAGGCGCAGGAAGTACTGCTTACATTGATCCTGATTTCAAGTTACCTTCAAGTATTCGCGCTCAAGTTGGCTTTGAATATGAATTTGATTCTGAACTATTAGGTAATGGCTTTAAATGGCAGGCCGAAATTGCTTACCACAAAAAAGAAAATGAAGCTGTATGGCATAATACCTCTATCCGTCCTATCGGTTTAGCGGCTGACGGCGAGCGTGTAATTAATGAAACCATCTACAGTGGTGCATTGAAAGATAATGTTGATATTGCAATGACTAATTCAACCGACGATGGTCGCTCTATCATTATCTCTACTGGTATTGCTAAAGAATGGGATAACGGTTTATTTGTTTCTGCAAGTTATGCTCATCAAGATGTTACTGAGTCTTCTGTTGGATCAGCGTCGCAAGCCGAAGGTAACTATAAGCACAATATTACTGCTAATCGTAATCAAGATGTGGCAGCACGTGGCTTTTATGAAGTTGAGCATAGTTTCAAAATTAACTTAGGCTACAATGCTGAATTTATTGCCGGTTATGCGACTAAATTTAATATGTATTTTGAACGCCATTCTGGTCGTCCATTTAGTTATACAATGAATATGCATAAAGATGCTCACTTAGGTGACACAAGTTCTTTATTTAGTAGCAGTGCTTATTTGGCCTATATTCCAACGGGTGCTGATGATGCGAATGTCAATTGGGCTGATTCTGAAATGAATTGGGCACAATTAGCAGAGCGTTTAGATCGCGCAGGTATCTCTCAACGTGGCGGCATTATCGGTAAAAATACTGGAACGCAGCCTTGGGTTACCACCATGGACATCAGCATTAAACAAGAAATCCCTGGCTTTGCTAACGGCCATAGTGGCGAGCTATACCTTATGATTGATAATTTCGCTAACCTACTTAATAGCGATTGGGGTATAGAAAAAAGCTTGGGCTATTCAGACCAATCTATTTATGATTTTGGTGGTCTTGATGACCAAGGACGCTATATTATTGATAATAGCTTTGGTGGAGCTGATGTAAGAAACTATAGCCAAATAACGAGCTCATCAACATGGCAAGCTAAGATTGGTATCAGCTACAAGTTCTAATTTTTAACTCTATGTAAAACCCGCTTTTAGCGGGTTTTTTTATGCATAAAGCACTGGGTTTCATACTTTTGTCATATTTAATGAGTAAATTGACCCATGGGTACTAAATTGCTCGAAAAACCGCAATTTTGTTCTAAACTACTTTTATTACAAATTTATGTGCAATGTAACTTATTTGTAATGAAATAATAGGGTACAATTTAGCTGCTTGGAAAATCCGAGCAAATTAATACCAAAACTAAAAAATATTACACCTTACACGGGAAATAAATAATGAAAATTCAACTCCGCAAAACAGCACTTTCACTTGCTATCGCAGCTTGTGTTGGCGTAAGTGGCGCAGCGTTTGCAAATGAAACTGCATCATCTGTAAAAGGCCAAATCACAGGTCCAAATGGCAACCCAGCCACTGGTACTCAAATTACTATTATCCACTTACCTTCTGGTTCAACAAAAACAACAACAGTAAATGAACAAGGTAACTTTTCTACAAAAGGTTTACGCGTAGGCGGCCCATATAAAATCATTGTTGATTCTGATAAATATGAAGATACTCAACTTGATGATGTTTATTTAACTCTTGGTCAAACTTACCCAGTAACTGTTGCACTTCGCTCGCAACAAATGGAACAAATCGTTGTTAGTGGCGCACCAATTAGCGCTCAATCAGGCAGCACAGGTCCAGCTGCTTATTTCACTTTAGATGATTTAGAAAACAAACCAGCTATTAACCGTGACTTAAAAGATATTATTCGCGCTGATCCACGTATCTATATCGATGAAACAAACGCTGGTGCTATCAATTGTGGCGGTGGTAACCCACGTTTTAACAGCTTAACTGTTGACGGCGTTCGTATGAACGATAACTTTGGCTTAAACTCAAGTGGTTACCCTACTGAAAGAATGCCTTTCTCGTTTGATTCAATTGCACAAGTTGCAGTAGAACTTGCACCATTTGATGTTCAATACGGTGGTTTTACTTCATGTAACATTAACGCCGTAACAAAGTCAGGTACCAACGAAATCACTGGTGGTTTCTTCTATGATTATACCAATGACTCAATGTCAGGTGACTCAATTGAAAGCGAGAAACAAGAGCTTGGTGATTACTCAGAAAAACGTTACGGCTTTAACGTAGGCCTTCCTCTTATTGAAGATAAGCTATTCTTATTCACTTCTTATGAGAAGCTTGAAGGCGCTGAGATTTTCGAATATACGCCATTTGTAAACAAAAGAATTGACCAAGCAACTATAGATCATATTACCCAAATCGCTAAAGACACGTATAACTATGATCCAGGTACTATGATACCTAGCATGCCCGTTGAAGATGAAAAAATCTTAGTTAAACTAGATTGGAACATAAACGACGAACATCGTGCAAGCTTTGTATATAACTACAATGATGGCTTCTCAATCGCTCAATCGGATGGTGGTTCAAGCAGATTATCTCTGTCTAATCATTTTTATGAACGTGGCGCAAAACTTGAGTCATATGTAACGTCATTATACTCAGATTGGACTAATGATTTCTCAACTGAAGTACGTGTAGGCTATTCAAAACTTGATAACCGTCAAAATTCACTTGATGCAGCATCTGGTTTTGGTGAATTTAATGTGTTTACTGGAAGTGTTAATGTTTACTTAGGTCCAGATGATTCTCGCCAATCAAACGTATTAAGTTATGATAATTTATCACTCAAATTAGGTGGTACATATTACCTTGAAGACCATGAGCTATCATTTGGCTATGAGCGTGAAGAACTCGATGTATATAATTTATTTGTAGCGCATTCGGAAGGAGAATATCAATTCTTTTCAATTAAGGATTTTGAAGAAGGTCTAGCTCGCGTTTATTACGGCAATGCCGAAAGTCAAAACCCTGACGATGCAGCAGGTGAATTTAAGTACGCATTAAATACGTTATACTTCCAAGACAAATTTGATCTAATTGATTATGATGTAACATTTACTGCAGGCCTTCGTTATGATTGGTATACAAGTAACGATAAACCTACCCATAATCAAAACTTTGAAGACCGTTATGGCTATTCGAATAGCCAAAACCTTGATGGGGTTGACTTACTTCAACCACGCTTAGGTGTTAACTGGATATATAATGATCAGTTAGAATTGCGCGGCGGTATTGGCTTATATTCAGGTGGTAACCCTAACGTATGGATTTCTAACAGCTATTCAAACGATGGTGTTCGTAATGTCCAAGTTAATCAAAAAAATATGCAAATCCTTGGTCCGGATGCTGTCGCATTCAATGGCACAGGTCAACCTGGTTACGATATTCCACAAGGCTTATATGATAAAGTAGGTCAAGGTGGCGCAGATGCTCCAGTAAATGTGACAGATCCTAACTTTGAGATTCCATCAGAATGGAAATTCTCACTAGGTGGTACTTATATCACTGAAAGCGATTATGTGTTTAATGTTGATTATCTTTATACCGATAAGCAAGACTCAGCCATTGTTAAAAACATATCGTATAACAAAACTGGCACAGCACCAGATGGTCGCCCTATTTATAATGGTGGTTCTGACTTCTTGCTAACCAATGTTAAAGGTGATGATGCTTACTCGCATATTCTGTCTCTTGCAATGAATAAGTCATTTGATAATGGCATTGACTTTGCTCTTTCTTATGCATATACAGTGTCTAAAGATGTTAACCCGATGACTAGCTCTGTAGCATTTTCTAACTATCATTACGTTGCGGTGTCTGATTCTGAAAACCCAGGTGTGGCAACATCTAACTATGAAATTCCGCACCGCTTTACAATGAGTTTAGCGTATAGCCATGAGTTATTTGATGGTTACGAGACTAAGTTCAACTTATTTGGTCAAGCTCAACAAACCACGCCGTATTCTTATGGTTTTGATGACAACAATAACTATGCTCTTGGATATAATGGTGCTGCGCGGCAATTATTATATGTACCAACACTTGACGACAGCCAAGTTGTGTATGGTGCTGACTTTGATCAAGCAGCCTTTAATGAGTGGGTTGAAAGCGAAGGCCTAACTCGCGGTAAAATCAATAACCGTAATAGTATTGATGGTGATTGGTGGGTTACGTTCGATTTCAAAGTTGAGCAAGAATTTATGGGCTTTACTGATGATCAAAAAGGCTCAGCATACTTTGTTATCAAAAACATCGGTAACATGCTAAATGACGATTGGGGCGTGCTGAAAAGCGGCAGTGCATTACAAAGTGCTGTAACGACTGAAATTGTTAATGGTCAATACGTTTACACCAGCTTTAATGATCCAGCAGGTGCAAGTGTGGAAACTAAGCCGTCACTTTGGGAAATGCGTGTAGGTGTTAAATACACATTCTAATTTGCTAAGGTAACTTACAAATTAAATTAATTTTAAAGCCCATCTTTTGATGGGCTTTTTGTTTTATTCATCTAATTTACTAGTTAACTTATCTAAACAACTAAGCAAGGTTTGATACTCGGCTTGAGTTAAAACATCCAACAGATTCTTCTCCCACGCTATAGCAGCTGAGGCTAATTGCTGATACAAGCCCAACCCTTGCTCACTCAACGCTAACAAGCTGGCGCGTTTATCTGCTGGATCGATTAAGCTCACTACATAGTGTTTATCTATCAATCCCTTAATAGCCCGCGATACCGTGGATTTATCCATTGCTGCTTGCTCGCACAATGCTTTTGCGTTGCTTTGTCCAAACTGGGCTAAATTAAACAAAATACGCCACTGAGGAATGCTTAAATCACTTTGTTGTTGATACACGGGTGCAAACTGTTCACTCATTTTACTGGCTAAGTTAGCCAGACGATAAGGTAAAAATGTCTCTAAATCGAGAGCCATAACGGCTATGTCCTGTTAATTTACAATCATGTTTAAGTGTCCATAAATATGTACAGTGGCAAAAAGCATGATGTTTGAATTTAGTCTCACTTGAGAGTATCTTACAGTAAAACATAAAGGAGTCGAGTGATGACCAGCGAATTAAAATATATGACAGGATTTGGCAATGAGTTTGAAACCGAAGCTCTGCCTGGCGCATTGCCTATTGGGCAGTTTAGCCCGCAAAAAGTAAAATACGATTTATACGCTGAACAATTTAGTACCACCGCATTTACCGCGCCGCGTGCTGATAACCGCCGCACTTGGATGTACCGTATTCGCCCATCGGTTGTCCAAAGTGATTACAGCGCAATTGATAACGGTTTAATTCGCACCGCTCCAATTACCGAAGTCCCAACTCCACCTACTATGCTTCGTTGGGATCCAATTGATATTCCAACCACGCCAACCGATTTCATTGATGGTTTGATCACTATGGCTGCAAACGGCAGCGCCAATGGCCAAACAGGAATTGGCATCCATGTTTATGTAGCGAATAAATCAATGACTGATCGTTATTTTTATAATGCCGACGGCGAAATGTTATTTGTGCCGCAGCAAGGTCAGTTACTGCTGAAAACAGAATGTGGTAATTTAACGGTTAAAGCGGGTGAAATCGCAGTGATCCCGCGTGGCATTAAATTCCAAGTCGTTTTGCTCTGTGATACTGCTCGTGGTTATATCTGTGAAAATTATGGTCATGCTTATGTGTTAGCTGAGCGCGGCCCAGTGGGAGCCAACGGCTACGCTAACGACCGTGATTTTCAATACCCTGTTGCTGCCTTTGAAGATAAAGAAGGTGAGTTTGAGTTGGTTGCTAAGTTCAACGGTAATATGTTCCGCTGTGATATAGGCCACTCCCCTTTAGATGTTGTAGCCTGGACGGGCAACAGTGCACCCTATAAATATGATTTAGCACGTTTTAATGTAATGAATACAGTGAGCTTTGATCATCCGGATCCGTCTATTTTCACAGTACTGACATCACCATCAGGCACAGAAGGCGTTGCTAATATTGATTTTGCAATTTTTCCTCCACGCTGGATGGTGGCAGAAAACACTTTTCGCCCACCCTATTATCACCGCAATATTATGAGTGAATTTATGGGCTTAATTGAAGGCGTGTACGACGCCAAAGAGCACGGCTTTGTACCAGGAGGCATGAGTTTACATAATTGTATGTCACCGCATGGCCCAGAAGCTGATGTATTTGAAAAGGCCTCTAACGCAGAGCTTGAACCGCAACGCTACGAAAATACCCTCGCGTTTATGTTTGAATCACGTTACGTTATTTCACCAACAAAATACGCATTAGAAGGCAAAGAGCGCCAACCTAACTACACTGATTGCTGGCGAACTATTAAAAAACACTACAGTGGCCCACAAGGATAATTGAACCATGAAACTTTATACATATTTTCGTTCATCTGCCGCATATCGCGTTCGTATTGCGCTTAATTTAAAAAATATTAAGCATGAGTTAGTAACTGTTAACTTACTAAAATCTGAGCAACAAGCACCTGAATACCTAGATAAAAACCCGCAAGGGTTATTACCTGCGCTGGAAACCAATGACGGTGTACTCGCACAATCGATGGCAATTTTAGAATACCTTGAAGAAACACACCCCGACACACCACTATTATTTGGTGATGCCTGGCAAAAAGCCCAGATCCGTAATTTATGTTATGCCATTGCCTGCGATATTCATCCTATTGATAACCTACGGGTACTGAAATATTTAAGTGGTGAACTTGGTGCTGACGATGCAATCAAAAATACCTGGTATCGTCATTGGGTAGAGGTTGGTTTTGAAAAAATTGAACAGCTACTTGATCATACAAATGAATATTGTGTGGGTGATAAACCTAGCCTTGCTGATGTGTGTTTAGTGCCGCAAGTATTTAATGCTTATCGTTTTAACGTCGATATGACTGCGTATCCGAAAATAGCAGCCATTTATGAACGTTGTAACAAGCTTGATGCATTTATTGATGCTGCACCACAAAACCAACCGGATGCAGCCTGATATTTTTTAATTACCCAACGCACTGTGTAGCACGGTTACGTGCTCTATCAGATCTAAGCCCAGATCGGTTAAGTAACCGCCATCTGGGCTATCTATAATACCTTTATCAAACAATCGTTGTGCCGCGCTTAATAAGCTTTCATCAGCATCACTATGTAACTTAATACCTTGCATTTTACTGGTTAATGGAAATTTTGCTAACAGTGTAAATTCGTCAATCATCGTTTGTTTAAATTGCATGTGTTCACCTTGTCTTTAGAAAATTATTTTTGTGGATTTTACCCTAACACATTTTATGGCCAAGTCACCCTAAAACCCTAAGTGGGCTGGTTTAAACGCATTTAATTGCAACTGAAACTAGTATTTTGGGGTAACTTAGGTATAAGCTTAGTGTAGTTATTTTTTAATGCAAAGGCTAAATATGCGAATTATAACGATTATAGGCATCTGTTTTATCAGTGTAATTTACTCGGCTAATAGTTTCAGTAATAATCAAAAACCAGCCTTGTTTCTTGACGCAAAAAATAAAGTTAGCGAGCAGCAACTATGTTGGTTTGAAGATCAACGCTACAGTGAAGGTGCGATTATTTTAATGGCTAATGTGCGGGTGATCTGTGCAGCAAAAAACCCTCATCACAATAATAGCGCGTTAAATTGGTTAATGCTCAACGAGCAAAATGAAATTATTTACCCAACCGCCCCTAAAACAATTCGCGTTAATTAATAGAATTGGTATCAACGCACAGTTACGTTACAATAGCAGCGACTTTTATCAAGCAATAGTGACTTATGAATCAGCAAGCAAACAACCCGTTACATGGCATTACACTCGAACAAATAGTAGTAAAACTCGAGCAAACACTTGGCTGGAAAGCAATGGGTGAGCATGTTGATATTCGCTGTTTTAAATCTGACCCAAGTGTAAAATCGAGCCTTAAATTTTTACGTAAAACACCTTGGGCGCGTACCAAGGTCGAGCAGTTATACCTCGATAACTGTGTCGATGCACAACCGCAAAACAGCGGTTTTGTGTGGCCTAGTATTAAAAAGAAGTAACAGCCATTGCGCGTTATAGCTTATAACGCGCAACAAGTTCAGTTACTCGACCTGCTCTGCACAGATCACCGCCAGTGATTGCGGAGTAATTTCAATGATCAATTTATCAGCACTTTTAACTTCACCATCAAGTACATATTTTATTTCCTGAGTCGCCGATATTGCAACGCGGCGCGCATTGGTATGATGTGAATTAATCGCAAAATGTGCTTGGGTAATACTGCTAAATACCAGCTCAGCAATACTTAATACATTGGCTGATGCGTCTTGGTTTGGAGTGAGCCAATTAACATCGAGCAAGCCATCGTAATGATCTGGCTGTCCCCCACCTTGCGCTAGTAAAGTAGTAAAAGGTGCAGCATTAGCGACAATTAAACTATTGGTATGTATTTGCTGCGGCTCGTTATCATCTAGCTGTACGGTGAAATCTTGGGCTTTTTGTTCGCCTAAAGCTTGCCAGAAGCCCTGTAAATATGCGAACTGACCAAGCTCATTTTTAGTATCCCGATCGGCTTTTTCAATCATGTGTTGTTCAAAGCCAATCCCTGCTAACAGCAGCATTAACTCACCATTGCAATATGCTGTATCCATTTGCTTGGTTTGCCCTTCAATAATCAAATCACATGCTACTTCCACAGGGATCAACTTTGACTTAATTCCCATTAACACATGTGCTAGAGCATTGGCCGTGCCAAATGGGATAATACCTAATTTACAGTCTGTGTTTACCAAAACACTTGCCACTTCTGCCACGGTGCCATCGCCGCCGCAGGCGATGATCATATCTGGCTTATCAGCTATCGCTTGTTTGGCCAACACAATCCCATTTTTCTCGACTGATGTGATCATCACTTTTAAGTTATAATAAGCAGATAAACGCGCAACAATTAAATGCTCTTTTTGCTGCCATAACTTAGTGCCGGAAACTGGATTGGCAATTAATACCGCTTTATTTTTGATTAATAACTCACCCTTTCTATGGCGTTTAACTAGTTGACGTAGTTGGTGTTTATTTAAATTAGCGGTTTCGCGTGTTTCTTTTATTTGCGCAAGCACTTGATGTACATCAGCCTCCTTATTTTGACTGAGTAAATAAGCCGCCATCACAAACACTGAACGACCACGACCCAACGCACAATGCACCACCACACGACGATTATCTTTAATATGATGGGCAATCCAGTTAATCGCTTGATTAAGCTGCGAACGTGTTGGGACTCGATGATCAAGCACTGGGATATTTAAATAGTTTATGTTTTCTTGTGTTGATGACCATTCAAGTCCATCAAATTCACAGGTTACATCTAAAATCGCGGTAATACCGTTATCTTTTAAAGTATCTATATCTGAAGGGAATAAGCGACAGGCTAAAAATAAGTGTTCGTTAATTTGTTGTAATGGCGGTACTTTATCGTGCTTTCGGCTCCACGCGTTATAAACTTGTGCCCCCAATAAAAAAGGTATGAAAGCCCAACGAATGTAAAACGGGATAACACCGTTTTCTCGTTTACGAAAAATTTTTGCAATATTAAAAAAATAGGCACCGCTTACCAGTAATAAAGATAAAGCCGTCCAATAGAATAGCAGCGAAAAATAGCTAGGACTAACCTGCCACCCCATAATGATAAATACAATTGCCAATAATAAGTAACTTATTGCGGCCCACATAAACGCTCCTTTTGTCGTTAGTTATACCCAAATAGAAATGCAATCTATGCGCCACTAAAAAAATCAAATGGAAATAAATATTCATATATATTTCATAGCATTAAGATATCAGCTGATTAGTTTCGTGATACTTGCTGTGTATACATACGTTATTTTTACACACCTGTGCAGCTAACTTACACAGTTGAAAGTATAGATTATTAAATAACTTAGACCATAAAAAAGCCTAGGTTATAAATAACCTAGGCTTTTTTGTAAAAACATATCGTTTAACTTTACACGTCGATTTTGGTTAACCAGCCATGGGTGTCTGGTGCTTTACCCCATTGAATATCGTTCAAGGCTTGGCGCAAACGCATTGTCGTTGGCCCTGCTTCACCACTGCCCACTTTGTATTCTTTATCATTATGAATAAAAGTACCCACTGGGGTTAATACCGCAGCAGTGCCAGATAAAGCAGCTTCAGTACCCGGTTTTGCAGCACGCTCAAGTAATTCAGTGACTGTAAAATTGCGCTCGGATACTGTCATACCTAAATCTTTAGCGATGGTTAAAATACTGCTGCGCGTCACGCCATGTAAAAAGGTGCTGTCTAGCGCTTTAGTAATAATTTCATTACCATCAATTAAAATAAAGTTTGCGGCACCAGTTTCTTGTACATCACCGCCTGGGCAGAATAGAATTTGGTCGGCTTGATGTTGCAAGCGTGCTGCCGTAATGGGTGCTAATGCACTAGCGTAGTTACCACCACTTTTGATCATACCCATGTGCGGGGCACAGCGCATACCATCTTCTTCTAGTAATACTCGCAACGCAGTCGCGCCACCAGCAAAGTAATCACCCACAGGTGATAATAGCACATACAATAATGAACTTAATGACGGCACAGCCGCTTTACCAATGGCAGCTTCAGTACCGATATGAGTTGGACGAATATACATAGAGCCCGGTGGTAACGGCGTTTCATCAGCATACTGGCGGACAATATCAATGATCATTTTTTCAAGCTTGGCTCCATCAACTTCAGGTAAGCTTAATAAATGCGAGCTTTGTTTCATGCGGGCAATGTTAGCGTCCATGCGGAAAATATAGACTGAGCCGTCTTCATGGCGAAATGCTTTTAACCCCTCAAAACATGTACTTGAATAGTGAAGAACATGTGCACCAGCATGAAGTTCAATTTTATCTGACGGAACAACAGAGCTTTCGCTCCAAGCGTTATCAGTAAAACGTGCTTGAATCATCTGCGGCATAAATACGGTACCGAATGCGGCCATTTTAATCTCTCTTATGTGGTCTACTTTTACCCCATTGTATGACATTCATGCACTGTTTAACCATAACTAAAACAAGGCATTTATTGGAAGTAACAGGATTTTTTGCAATTTCGTCAGTATTTAACTTTGGTAGGTCCTATTATTCTGCTTTGCGGCGTCATTTCCAGCTCTCTAAACGATGAATGTAGGACTGCAGTCTCAGATATAAAACTGATCGCCGCAACTTGATAAGCCGTATTTTACTGCTAGGCTAACTGGTGGAAAAGCATGAAAATAATGATAAGCACCCATCATTTAGTTGGTTTTTTGCATCCATTTTACATCATCATACGTTTACTAACTGACAATAATAATAGGAACTCTATGGAAACCGACGAATTATTACCTCTACTAAGTGCAACCGCGCAGGGCAATAAACAGGCATTTGCTAAATTGTATAATGCCACAAGCGCAAAGCTGTTTGCGATCAGCTTAAAAATGTTAGGCAATCGTGCTCATGCCGAGGAAGCGCTGCAAGATGCATTTGTGAAAATTTGGCACAATGCATCTGATTATCAAGTAACCAAAGGCACAGTGATCAGCTGGATGATCAGCATTGTTCGTTATCGTAGCTTAGACTCTTTGCGCTATCACAAAGTGCGTAAAGAGCAATCCTTAGATGACGACTCTGCAATCTCAGATGATTTAACTGACTCACCTTTAGCTATTGATTACGAAGATAAAAGTAAACTCGTTGATTGTATAGAGCAACTAGATGAACAGCAAAAACAAGCGATCCACTTAGCCTACTACAAAGGCTTGACTCACAGTGAGTTAGTTGATCATATTGATACTCCGCTTGGCACAGTAAAAAGCTGGATCAGACGCGGCCTGCAACAGTTGCAAAGGTGCTTAACGTTATGAATTATGACAATCAAAAACTTATCGATATGTTGGCGGCTGAATACGTGTTAGGGACCTTAAAAGGCTCTGCTCGTAAACGCTTTCAACGTTTAATGCTCTCATCAAATCGTGTTCGAGAAGCAACCTGGATGTGGGAGCAACATTTAAATAATTTAGCCAGCTCAATCAAATCTGTGCCGCCAGATAGCCACGTTTGGGAAGCAATTTCACAGCGTATTGACCCACAGCAAGCAGTGGTACCAAACAATGTTATTCAACCTAAAACAAGTATTTGGCAAGCGTGGTCGTTAATTGCTACCGCAGCAAGTATCGTATTAGCTTTGATTATTTGGCAGCCACAAACGCCTGTCGGGCAAAACACTCAGCAAATTGCGCTGTTTAAAGATGCCAGCGAAAAACCATTATGGTTTATCGATATCAACGAACAAGGTTTATCAATAAAAGCCAGCGACAAATTGACCGCCAGAACTGATAAGGATTATGAACTGTGGATGATATTAAAAGGTCAAGATGCTCCTATTTCGTTGGGTCTTTTACCAAAAGATGGCGTTAAATCGCTATTAAAAGACTCACGTTTCAACGCGCAAGATATCGCATTACTTGCCATAAGTTTAGAACCTATTGGAGGCTCACCAACAGGCTCCCCCACCGAAGTACTGTACACAACAGAGTTAATTTTACTGTAAGTAAACCAACAACACGCAATAAAAAGCCAGCAAAAGCTGGTTTTTTATTCCATTAAATTCAACGAGGTAATTTTAAATATACATTCCATTAATATTTTTTACTTTTTATTGCATCCAATGGTAATTGCTTTGCGTATTAGTAGTGACCACTATCTAAAACTAAAGGACAAAGTCATGAAAGCTTTAACTCCCTCAATATTAGCAGTTGTAGTATGTAGTACCTTAGTAAGCGTCCCATCAGAGGCGTCAAGTCACCGTGAAGCTCCAAATATCAGTCGCTTCCCGACTTTAGATTCAACAGATTTTTATGCATTTAACAGTTATGAACAAGGCCGTGGTGATTATGTCACCCTGATTGCAAACTATATTCCATTGCAAGATGGCTATGGCGGACCTAACTATTTTGCCATGGATCCTGATGCAACCTACAGCATCCATATTGATAACGATGGCGATGCGATTGAAGATATTAGCTTCGCCTTTAACTTCAAAAGTATGCTGCCTAATGACAATCAAGGTGTTGCATTAACCGTTGGCCCTGAAGGCAACCAACGTACTGTTGCTGTACCACTCAAAAATGTTGGTGGTGTTGCAGCTGGCAATAATGCCGCAGTTAACTTTAGCGAATCATACACTATGACGATGATCGCTGGTGATCAGCGTACAGGTAGCAAAACCATGCTAACTAATACCATGACCAGCAGTAATGAATTCCACAAGCCACTTGATTATATTGGCGATAAAACGTTTTCATCAATGGATGGTTATAAAAGCTACGCAGCGCAATTTGTATATCAAGTAGCGATCCCAGGCTGTGACGGTATGGCAAAAGTATTTGTTGGCCAACGTAAAGACCCATTCGTAGTGAACCTAGGCAAAACCTTTGACTTAGTGAACTATGTGCCGGTAGAAGGCGACAGTGCGCCGGGCGCAGGTGATGGCGCGGGCTTCCCTGGAGGCATTACACAATCGGCAGATAATGATGACTTAGCAGATAAAAATGTGACCGCAATTGCTATCGAAGTACCTAAAAGCTGTGTAGTTGGTAATGGCAACGGCACTATTGGTACATGGACTACAGCAAGCTTACCGCAGGCGCGTATTCTAAACCCGAATGCTAAATTTGCTAACAATGCAGTAAACGGTGGTGCGCTTACTCAAGTATCTCGTTTAGGTAATCCACTTGTTAATGAGTTGGTAATTGGTTTAAAAGACAAAGATACCTTCTCAAGTTCACAGCCTAAAGACGATGCTCAATTTATTGATTATGTTACCCACCCTTCTTTACCAGAGCTTTTAAATATTCTGTTTAAAGATGCGGTTAATACCACCTTAGGGGCAAATCTAGCGACCCTTGCACCAACGAATTTTCCACGTAATGACTTAGTAACTGCATTTCTAACTGGTTTCCCGGGCGTTAATCAATTAGCCACTGTTACAGGTGCTGAAATGTTACGTTTAAACACAGCAATTGCAGCTAAAGCACAGGCAGATCAATCAGCATTTGGTGTTGCTGGTGATGATTTAGCCGGTTTCCCAAATGGCCGTCGTCCTGGTGATGATGTAGTTGATATTGCGCTACGTGTGGTAATGGGTCGCTTATGCTACCCAATTCCAGTAAATGGCACAAATACTGATTTAGGCCTGTGTACATCTGATGATGCCAGTGTAGGTAACGTACCATTTACCGATGGTGCACCAGTGAACGCTACGATGATGGATGCAAGCTTTCCATATCTAGCAACTCCACTTGCAGGGTCTAAATAAGGAGAACACTCATGCAACATTTTAAATTATCACATCTTGGGTTATTGCTTGCTGCGCTTACACTCAGCGGCTGTAGCAATGATGACGACCATAACACCGTCGAGATACCACCGATGGTAAATAAAGCACCTACAGCAACAGCTGATATGGTAACCACACAAACCGAAGTTGTAATTGAAGACATGCTACAAGGTTCTGATCCTGAAGGAGATACTCTTACCTTCAGTCTGGTTACTGAGCCAATGCTAGGCATGGTAGTGGTTAATAGTGATGGTAGTTACACCTATACGCCGAACCTTGAAACTACTGGCTCTGATAGCTTTACCTTTGCAGTCAGTGATGGGGTAAACAGCCAAGTTACTGCGATGGTTGATATCACTATTGAAGCACTTGAAGTCGATTTTGCACTACTAGGCCGTGCAGCATTTAACCAAGCGGCTACCGATAAGCCACTGAGTGTGAACGGCCGTACATTCACAAATGCGGATGAAAATGCCACATTTGACGATTTGTTAGGTAACAACTAAATCACACAATAATACTTGCAGGCCATGGATGGCCTTTTTAAGGAGAATGCTATGATCACCCGTGCTTTTACTTACCTTTGTTTATTGATCTCAGTTAATGCAGGGGCTGAACCTTATACGCCAGCAGATGACGAGATCATCGCAAAAGCCCGCGCAATAAATACCGCACACCTTAATCAAGACGAATTAATGACGTTACTGATAAATAGCCAACAAGTAGGTCAAACTGAGCTTCGCCAAGGCTTATTAAAAAACCAGTTACAGCAGCGCTATGCGCAATCTCCCACACCACAAATTGGCTACATGTATGCACGCGTTTTACAACGTGAACATCAATTTTCAGCAGCCTTAGCAATCACCGATGCAGTACTAAAACGCGATCCTAACCATGTTAACACCCATCTATTACGCGCCAATATGCTAATGGTTCAAGGTGACTTTAAAGCCGCTAAACAACAATGCTTAAAACTCTTGGGTCTAACAGCAATGGATGTAATTAATACCTGTACATTTGATGTACTAAGCCAAGACGGTCAATTAGCACAAAGTTATCAAAGTTTAGCGAACAGTATTACAAGTAATAAACAAAGCGATGATACCCGCCATGTATTGGCTGAAATGGCACTGAGACTCAATAAACCCGATGAAGCGCTCGCTCATATCCAGTCATTGCCATTAAAAACAGCCCCCGTCAGCCTTGTAGTGTTATGGGCAGATATTTATTTAGCGCAAGGGAATTATCAAAAAGTCCTAAACACTTTGCCTGCACTGGTAAATGATCAACAAAATTTAGAAGATGCCTTGTTGCTGCGCTTGGCAATTGCAGAGCAACACTACAACGATACCTCGCTGAAACAATGGCAAAATTTAATGGCGCAAAGAGTGGCGCTGCGTGAATTACGTCAAGACCGTTTTCATGCCAGTGATTTAGCTCACTATTATTTAGACATCAATAAACAGCCAGAAAAAGCCCTATACTGGGCAAAAATAAATTGGCAACAAGCTAAGCTTGATGCCGATCAGCAATTACTTACACGTGCGCAAGGAGCCTCTTTATGAACGCATTTGTAACTGCGTTTTTTTGTAACCTGTGTTTATTTTTCATGTTACAAGGAACAGCTCAAGCACACCAATTAAGTACCAGCTATATTAATTTAAACGCAACCGATGACAGCCATTTTACGGGTAGTTGGCAAATCAACGTTGCCGATTTAGAGCAACAGGTGGCGTTTGATTTAAATCAAGATGGGGCTATCGCATGGCATGAGATCAATGCAAAACATAGCGCCATAAGTGATTTTGTCCTGACCTCACTGACAGTAACATCAGCGGACAAGCAAGCATGTACGCTTACCAGCGACGCTCCGTTGCAGCTTGATACTCATTTTAATCAACCCTATGTAGTTGTTCAATTGCAATTATCCTGCCCAGCTCTGGACACCAACCACAGCGCCATAGCATTTCATTATCAGGCATTTTTCGATACTGATGCCAATCATAAAGCAATTGTCACTATCAATGATCAAACTCGTGTGATGAGTAAAAATAATACCCTTCAAACTTTTGATTTTACTAAAAGCAGTTACCTCACCACTTTTAATCAATATGTTTACCAAGGAGTGCTGCATATTTGGCTCGGACTTGACCATATCTTATTTTTAATTGCATTGTTGCTTACCTGTGTATTAGTAAAAAAATCAGCAAAATGGCAAGGTGTAGAATCAAAAGTCACGATCTTCAAACACACCGCATGGATAGTTACCGCATTTACTTTGGCGCATTCAATCACTCTGACCGCCACTGCAATACAATTAGTTACACCTAACAGTCGCTGGGTAGAACTGGGGATCGCTATATCTGTGTTGTTTGCAGCTCTTAACAATATTTGGCCATTAGTTGTGCGTTTAGGCTGGGTCACATTCGCCTTTGGTTTATTACATGGCATGGGCTTTGCGAGTGTATTAGGTGAATTAGGGCTATCCAGTGACTATCAATTACTCAGCGTGCTAGCATTTAATTTAGGTGTAGAGATAGGCCAACTGGCTATATTAGCAGTTACATTACCAGTCCTTATTTGGGCAAGAAACTATCACTGGTATCAAAAATGGGTGATGCCTGCAGGCTCACTCGCCATCGCGATCATCGCGGTGCAGTGGTCAATAGAACGGATTTGAGGGTATTGATTTATAGCTGAAATCAACAAATTAATTGTAAAATTCACTGTGTAAGTTGCTATCATTGAATCCTTAAAGGATCATCTCTATGTACAAAACGTTGAGATATTAAACAATGGTTTTAGGAGTAAGGGAAATATATGCAGTGGTTAAAACCAATGCCATTGGTTGGGCACTTTATAACGCTTGAGGTGTTAAGCTTACATCATATAGATGAATTAAAACATGCGGTGCTTGATGGAGAGTCTTGGAAATTATGGTATGCCAATGTTCCTTCGCCAGAACAAATGCACAGTTATGTTGAGCGGGCAATTATTGAAGCCAAAAACGGCAATAGCGCCTTCGCCGTAAGGTGTAATAGTAGCCATAAAATAGTTGGCACAACTCGATTCTATAACGTAGACGCACAGCATCAGCGCGCATTACTAGGCTACACATGGTATGCCAAGGCTGTACGAAGAAGTCCTGTAAATACTGAATGTAAACTTTTGATGTTGCAGTATTTATTTGATACTCACAATGCCATTGCAGTTGAGTTTAGAACACACTTTTTTAATCAAAAGTCGCGAAAGGCAATTGCAAGGCTAGGCGCTAAACAAGATGGTATTTTACGCAGCCATCAAATAACAAGTGATGGATCGATTCGCGATACTGTTGTTTATTCAATTATTGCATCAGAGTGGCCAGCCGTGAAGAATCATTTACTGAACAAACTAAAATATACTTAACTTATAATTTAAGGTATTACGCTTTAAGCCAAAAATTAACTCAGCAAAGAAGATTAAACGACACCTCTTTGCGGTTAAGGGCTCGGCTCTAATTAGAACGGTACAAGCAACACCCGCATTGCCGGGCGAAGCGCTAATAATAGCGTGGCTTTATCAACATGTGGATTAAGCGTTTTACGTATGGTGATCCCATTTATCATTGCAAACATCACTTCGATACGGCTTTCAAGTTCAGTTGCACTAAGGTCTTTTATCAAACTGCGTTCACTCAATAAAAGATTTCGCATTTTCTCTCTGGCGTAACAATCAGACTTTCGCAACTGCTCTGCCACTTTATCGTTGCGCGCAGCTTCAGCGAACATCTCTAAATCGAGTGCTCCTTGGTTTACATCAGTATGATGATCCACTGCGTGGTCTAAACCATCGAGTAGAATCGTTACTAAGTCACCAGGTTGATCTTCATACTCCTGAAAAATAGAGAACAGTTTTTCCATATCCTGTTCTATAATCGATTCAATGATCGCTTCTTTACTGGCAAAGTAATTGTAAATATGTCCTGCGCTCATCCCTGCGGTCTTTGAGATCTCGGCCATTCCTGCGCCATGATAGCCTTTTCGTCTAAAACAATCGGCCGCAGCACTAAGCACTTGCTCACGGCGTGCTTGCACAAGTGCAGGGTCGGTTTGTCTTTTAGATTTTTCTTTCATAGTAACTCCGAAAAGCGCTGCTTTTCTTTAACCTAATAATTATCACTAGCTTATATGCCCTTTTACATCAACTTTGTCAGTTGCCACAAAGAACTTAATAAACTAGTGATAAACTATATAGTGGTGCAGCCTAGCGGCTATTCACTCTGTTGAGCCGATCGTTGCCAACCGCCTCCAACCGCTTTATACAAACTAATTTGGCTCGTAATATAGGCTTTTTTACCGCTAATGAGTTGTTGCCCTGCACTGTACCAATTACGTTGTGCATCCAGCACTTGTAAATAGCTATCGGCGCCTTTTTCAAAGCGAGCTTCAGAGAGTGTAAACGACACTTGATTACTGTTATACAGATCTTCAAGCGCACTTAGCTGCTGCATATAGCCTTCCCTATCGGCAAGCGCATCAGAGACTTCTTTAAATGCCTGTTGAATCGTTTGTTCATAGGTAGTTAGCGCAATCTGTTGTTGAGTTTGCGCAACATCTAAGTTTGCTTGATTACGACCCATATTAAATATCGGTATCGTGATCGATGGCATAAAGCTCCAAGTGCCAGTGCCACTTGAAAACAAATTATCTAGATCACTCGACGCACTCCCTGCATTAGCCGTTAAGCTAATGCTCGGAAAAAATGCCGCCTTCGCAACACCGATATTAGCGTTAGCAGCTAATAACTGAAACTCTGCTGCTTTAATATCAGGACGTTGCTCAAGTAACTCGGATGGTAAGCCTACAGGCACGGTCGGGAAATTTAGTACTTCATCTAAACTCTCAACAGGTAACAACTGCGCTGAAACCGGCTGACCGACTAATAAATCAAGGGCATTTTTATCACGCTTTAACAAGCGCTGATAGTTAGCAATATCAACTTTTGCGGTGGCTACAGTGCTCTCAATTTGTGCCAACGTTAACTTTGATGCCGCGCCAAGTGCATAGGTTTTTTCGGTTAACGCCAGTGATGCCTGCTGACTTTTTAGGGTTTGCGTAGCAAGCGCTAACTGCTCTTTATCAGCAGCGTAATTTAGCCACGCACTTACCAACTCAGAAATTAAGCTAATTTTTACACTCGTTTGAGTTTGCTCTGACGCGTACAAAGTTTGCAGTGCTTGATCAGATTGATTACGAATTTTGCCCCATATATCGAGCTCATACGCGGTCATCCCCACGGTAGCTTGATAGCTATCGCTAATTTGTGCATTACCGGTTGACGTTAAGTCTCCCGGTAAGCGCTGACGCGTGCCCGACGCAGCAAAATCGATTGACGGATATAAGGCAGAGTCTTCGATTTGATAAAGCGCACGAACTTGCTGCACATTAAGTGCGGCAAGTTTAAGGTCTTTATTATGAGCTAATGTTTGTTCAATCAAGTGTTGCAACTTTTCATTCGCAAAAAACTGCTGCCATCTTAAATCAGCCGTATTACCTTGTTCGCTCTGTATTGCGTAGCTATCAGGCACCGGCAACACGATATCCTCAAGCGGTGGAGCCATTTGACAAGCACTGAGCACGAATACGCTTAGACTCGCTAGGCTTAACGTTTTGAATGTCATTATGGTTGCTCCTGTGTCACAGCTTTGTGTTTACCTGGAAAAACTCTGCGCACTAATACAAAGAATAACGGTACAAATATCACAGCCAATATTGACGATGCGAGCGTGCCACCTATGACTGAGATACCTAGAGCATTTTGTGCACCAGAACCAGCACTTGATGCTATAGCTAAAGGTAGAACGCCACAAATAAATGCCATAGAAGTCATTAAAATTGGTCGTAGTCGTAGCTTAACAGAGTTAATTGCAGCATCCACGAGTCCCATGCCCTCATCCATTTTATGGATCGCGAATTCAACAATCAAAATAGCATTTTTAGATGCCAGCCCTATGGTAGTCAACAAGCCTACTTGTAAGTAAATATCATTCGATAAATTACCTATAAAGGCAGCCATTGCAGCGCCAAATACGCCTAAAGGGACAATCATCATTACCGCTGCCGGCACAGACCAACTTTCATATAATGCAGCTAGACATAAAAACACCACCAATAACGACAACGCATATAATAATGGCGCTTGTCCGCCACTTAAACGCTCTTCATACGAAATACCAGTCCATTCAAAGGCAAACCCAGTTGGTAGCTGGCTAACCAACTTCTCCATTTCATCCATAGCTTGACCAGTACTGTAACCTGGCGCTGCTGCACCTTGAATTTCCATCGCTGAAAAACCGTTATAGCGTTCAAGACGCGGCGAACCATACGCCCAGTAAGACTGAGCAAACGCGCTAAATGGCACCATATCGCCATTGCTATTACGTACATACCATTTATCTAAATCTTCCGGCACCATACGAGACTCTGGCGTACCTTGTAAAAACACTTTTTTTACTCGACCACGGTCGATAAAGTCATTCACATAGCTACTACCCCACGCGGTAGACAAAGTACTATTGATATCTGCTTGGGTCAGCCCAAGTGCTTGCGCTTTTGCTAAATCAATATCCAGTTCAAGCTCTGGTTTATCTTCTTGACCATTAGGACGAACGCCCGCTAATACAGGACTTTGTGAAGCCATGCCTAGTAGCATATTTCGCGCTTCGAGTAATTTGTCGTGACCAAGCCCAACCCTATCTTGTAAAAACAAGGTAAAGCCATTGGCAGTACCAAGCTCAACAACCGCAGGTGGTGGGAAAGCAAAAACAAAGGCTTCTTTTATCGTAGAAAAATAACCCATAGCTTTACCTGCAACTGCACCAACCGATAAATCATCGCGTTGACGCTCATCCCAGTGTTTTAAACCAACAAAGCCAAGCGCTGCATTTTGCCCAGAGCCTGCGAAGCTAAAGCCAGTTACACTAAACACAGAACGAACAGCTTCAGACTGATCTTCTAGGAAATGTTTTTCCATTTTCTCAACGACTTTTAATGTCTGCTCAGTGGTTGCTCCTGCTGGTAAACTTACTTGATTGAACAAAATACCTTGGTCTTCATCAGGTAAAAATGCTGAAGGAAGTTGTGAGAAAATATAGATCATACCGCCAACAATTAAGCCGTAACACAATAAATAGCGCTTACTTTGCTTGATCATACGGCTTACAAAGTTTTGTGCGCCGGTATTGGTCTTTTCAAAGCCACGGTTAAAGCCCATAAAAAAGCGACCAATAAATGATGAGTTATTATGTACGTGGCTCGGTTTTAACATGGTTGCACACAGTGCTGGTGTTAAAATAAGTGCCACTAAAACAGATAAACTCATAGCAGTTACTAAGGTTACGGAGAACTGACGATAAATAACCCCTGTAGAGCCTGCAAAGAACGCCATTGGGATAAATACGGCCGATAACACCATTGCAATACCAACCAGTGCACCTTTGATTTCATCCATTGATTTTCGCGTAGCTTCAAGCGGTGAAAGTTTTTCTTCGGTCATCACCCGCTCAACGTTTTCAACCACCACGATGGCATCATCAACTAACAAGCCAATGGCCAGTACCATAGCAAACATGGTCAAGGTATTAATTGAATAACCGAGTACTTGCAGCACAGCAAATGTACCCAATAAAACCACAGGCACTGCAATGGTAGGAATTAGAGTTGCTCTAAAGTTTTGTAAAAACAAGTACATAACTAAAAACACTAACACCACGGCTTCGATTAATGTACTCACTACTTTTTCAATTGATAATGATACAAACGGAGTGGTGTCATAAGGAATAACAGAGGCTAACCCTTCAGGGAAAAAAGGCTCTAGTTCAGCCAATGCAGTTTTAACACCCGCAGCAGTATCAAGAGCGTTTGCACCACTGGCAAGTTTAATACCTAAACCTGACGCTGGTTTACCATTAAAGCGCGCCACAACACCGTAGCTTTCACCGCCAAGTTCGACTTTTGCGACATCGCCTAAGCGAACTACAGAACCATCCTCATTGTTTTTGACAAAAATATTGCGAAATTGTTCTGGTGTTTGTAAGCGACTTTGCGCAGTCACAGTGGCATTAAGCTGCTGCCCTGAAATCGCAGGTAAAGCACCAAGTTGACCTGCCGATACTTGCGCATTTTGAGCACTAATAGACGCACTAATATCTGCAGGAGTCAGTTTATATTTTTGCAGCATACTAGGGTCTAACCAGATACGCATCGCATACTGTGAGCCAAATAACTGCACTTCACCTACGCCATCAACGCGCGACACGATATCTTGCACATTGGATGCAACATAATCACCAATGTCGATATTATTCATGCTGCCATCTTCAGAAACAAAACCAACAACCATTAAAAAGTTACGTGCAGATTTAGCTACTGATACACCTTGGCGTTGCACTTCTTGTGGCAATAACGGGGTTGCCAAGGCAAGTTTATTTTGCACTTGAACTTGTGCAATATCTGGGTCGGTATCAGCATCAAACGTTAGTGTTAAAGTTGCCGAGCCATTTGATTCCGAGGTTGATGACATATACAACAAGCCATCTAATCCTTTCATCTTTTGTTCAATAACCTGCGTAACAGTATCTTCTAACGTACGTGCAGAAGCACCTGGATAATTAGCTTGAACACTAATTGCCGGAGGCGCAATAGACGGATACTGAGCAATAGGTAGCGCTTTAATTGCAAGTATACCCGCCAACATAACAATAATGGCCAGTACCCATGCAAAGATAGGCCGGTCGATAAAAAATCGTGACATTAAAATGCTCCGTTATTGAGTTTTAGCAGCTGAGTCGGCAGGCACTGCATTAACAGGTGCGCCCGGTGCTATTTTTTGTAAACCTTCAACAATCAGTTGATCGCCGTCGTTCAAGCCACTTGTCACTAACCAGTTAGCACCTACTGTGCGGTCAGTTTTTAATACTCGCGCTTCAACAGTATTGTCTTTACTCACCACCATCGCTGTAGGCTCACCTTTGCTATTACGACTCACACCACGTTGTGGTACTAAAATAGCATCAGACTTAACACCTTCAACAACCACAGCTCTGACGTACATACCTGGTAATAATAGCTTTTCTGGATTTGGAAATTCTGCTCGTAAAGTCACTGAGCCAGTGCTTGGATCAACAGCCACTTCAGAAAACTGCAAAGTGCCAGTGTGCGGATACACTGAGCCATCTTCCATAGTGAGTTCAACCTTTGATTGCGCAGTAAGATCTTTGTCAAGCTCACCATTGGCAATCGCTTTTTTCAAGCGAGTCAACTCACTACTTGACTGTGTAAGGTCAATATAAATTGGGTCAAGCTGAGTGACGGTTGCTAACACGGTTGCTTGATTAGCACTTACCAAAGCACCTACGGTCACGTTCGATTTGCCAATTTGACCACTAATAGGTGATGAAACCTTACTATAGTTAAAATTGATCTGTGCGGTTTTAAGCTGCGCTTGAGCCGTTAATAAATCAGCCTGGGCGCCTTTATAGCTTGCGTCGGCTTCATCAAAATCTTGTTGGCTGACCGCTTTTATTGCTAGTAACTCAGAATAACGATCTGATTTAGCCTTTGCATTAGCAATGCTTGCTTGTGCCTTACTAATAGCGGCTTTACTGGTTGCCACTTGCGCTTCAAATGTAGCTGGGTCGATTTGATATAAAGCCTGACCTTTTTTAACTTCAGCACCTTGAGTGAATAAACGTGATTGAATAATACCGCTTACCTGAGGACGAATCTCCGCCACTTGAGACGCAGTTACTCGTCCAGGAAGCTCCTTAGTAAGTGTTAATGGTTGGCTTTTTAATGTAATTACGCCAACAGGAGCTGGCTGCGAAGCAGGCGCATTCGCCTGCTGAGTTTGATCGCAACCGGATAAAGCAACTGCACTTGCCAAAGCGGTGACAGTAAAAAGAACGACGCGAGAACGCTGCATGTTAACTACCCTTAATTTAGAATGAACGATCATTCTAAATTAAATTATTACATTTTCCAATGTTAATTGAGAATTATTTTTAAAAGATCTAAGAGCATGTAAAGTGATGTAAAAAGACTTGACGGTGAGCTAAAAAACAGAACAACTCGATTGCTAATTGCAGGTACAAAAAGAGTTAATTTTATCTTTAATGAGCATAACAATGCAGATGCAGTAAACATTAAAAGTAGTCATTTTGAACGTCTGGAACTAAAAGCGACACAGCAAGCAGATGTTCAATCATCGGTTGTAAGATTTGAGGGTAAATGGGTAGCAATATATCCAAATTGGTGTTGTTGACAATTTAACACATTACTTAGTCATTTAAAGAAAAGCTACTGTGAGTAACAGTAGCTCTTCATCAAAGCATCATTGAATCGTCGTAATATTAACGCTAAGTCGTTCAATTGCACAGCCATAACTGCTTGGACTTATTCTCTGATACTGGGTATTTTTGCTGGCATTTAAAGTCACTATAAACTCATCTTGCTGACCTACCGCTGACTGCTCATTAGCTAAACACATTGCTTGAGTAAGCGAGCGCAATTTAGCATCAGTGAGTATGTTATTAAAACGCTGCATTGGCAAAGGCGGTATTTTAATTGCAGGCAAAGCACTGTCTATAGTACGTTGGTTTAATTGGTAGCCTTGAGGTGTTACATCAATAATCGCACCAGCTGGCCAAAATGAATAATCAAAACTGTATTTATCTTTGCCCTTATTTAAATGCACAACCCCATGCTTACCTAGCACTGTCACAATCGTACTCTGTTGTGATTTTATGAACACTAAAGCTGTCGTTTCATCAACACCAAAGCCATACTGTTGCCCTGTTTTTGCAAGCAATGTCGCTAAACGCACAGTGCGATTTCGCTCACTAAAATGGGTGTCAACTATACCTGCACTAAAGCTGCCCAGCCCACCATTAGTTTGATAGGTTAATGTATCTGCGCTTAGCCCTTGATTACAATCATCTTCACAACGTTCACTCGGTGCAGAAACTGCGTGCGCACCATCACGTAATGCAGCTAAACTAGTGCCATTAGTGATCATAGCAACACTACCAAACTGGTTACTGCCGCCACTTTGAATGGCTGTGCCTGCACTTGTACCTACCAATAGCGGACGTGAACGTATAGCATCGGTCCATGGATACGGCTTGCCCGTATCATCAAATAACACTTTTCGAGTTAAACTTTGATCGCCACCATTGAGCATAATACCTGTTGCTGATTCGATTTTTGCAACTAAATTATCAACACCCGCGTCGCATAGTTGTTGCTCAGCTTGAATACGGTCAGGATAGATTTTGTGGCGATTAAACACCTGCATGTTTTGCTGGCGAAATTGCGCTAGCTTTTCACATTGCCCAGTTGTGATTGCTTGCGCTAATGCCGGAGTTAATGCCAGCCATGAACTTTTAATACGATCAAAATCCAGTAAGCCTTCGTAAAAGTCAGCCGATTCATAAGGGTCGCGACTCGATGCTGTGATAGCTAATAAGCTCGGCTGTTTACTATTTACTTTAGCTGTTGCAGAAATAAAATTAACTATATCATTAGCAGCCGGCTCATTATTTTGTTTACTTTGCACCGTTTCTTTTATGCGCTGGCCTTTAGCATCAACAACCGCCACTTCCAGCATATCAGTGACAAAGTTATATTCTCGATCAGTTAAATTATTGAGCGAGCGGCTATCTAAATCCCGCCAAGCCCATAGCAACGACCCTTTATCGATAAGATTAGGCTGTTGCTTGGCAATTTTTGATAAAACCCGCAAGGTTTCATTGCGATTATTAGTACTATCATCAGGCCATTGGCTTTTTATTTCTTGTAGTGCTTTGCCCGTCAATTGAAATTGATTCGCTTTTTTTCCTATTAATGATGTTTTTTCAATGCAATTTTTAGGACTAAAACTTGAACAAGTCGTTAATGCACCACCAATTAACAGCAAGGTTTGCTCAGTTTGACTTGCAGATATATTCGCCGAAAAAGCGGCCATTACCAGTGTAAAAGCAGCAAAAAAACCACATTTAGAGCTCTTTGTAAGATGTTCCCGAAAGTTTTCCATAATGTTATACTCATGTAAAAAATGATAAAAAATAGCTTGCAGTAAAACTTTATGCTTGCTATAAAAATAAGGAACTTTTAAATCGCGAGTAAGCTAGCACCCAAATACTAGCTTTGTCAAAAACCTTTTGGATTGGAATTATGTTTAAAAACGCAACATCGCTGTGTACATATTTCTACTCTCCTCACTACCTTTCGGAGTGGTTTGACGAGTAGCCACTGCCTCACATTCTCTGTGAGGGGCTAACTGTGTCTATCGATCACGGCCCTGTCTAAATAATCAAAAAATAAGCACTGTACAGTACGCCTGTGCTTAAAATAAAGACAAAGGTAAACCAATATGTTTCGTCAATTAACAATTGCAACGGCAATAAGCGCAGTGCTTTGCCCAACTTTTTTGTATGCGCAAGAAAACACTAAAGCTGAAAACATTGAGCGAGTAGAAGTCACCGGATCACGTTTAAAAGGCGTCGATCTTGAAGGAACGATTCCACTAACGGTATTAGACCAAGATGCCATCAAACGCTCTGGCGCCAACACGATTCACGAATTACTAAAGGATTTATCCGTGTTCAAAGGTGGTAGCGGCACTTTTTCCACTTCAGAAAGCGGTGGCACGTCCACCTCAACACCTGCGGGACAATCTGCGGCAAGCCTACGAGGCATGGGCCCATCAGCCACATTAACACTGATTAATGGTCGCCGTGTTGCGCCCAGTTCATTTGCCGCTGGCACGGAAAACTTTGTCGATGTGAACTCAATTCCACTTGCAGCTATCGAGCGTATTGATATTCTTGCAACCGGTGCATCAGCGGTTTACGGTGCAGATGCCGTAGCAGGTGTAATTAACTATATTTTAAAAGATGACTTTGAAGGCGCTGAAGTAAACGCATCCTACGCAAATAGCTTTAACAGCCATGACGAAGGTAAAAAACAGCTTAACCTAGTATACGGTACAAAAATTGGTGAGAGTAACTTAACGGTTTTTGCCGATATTTTTGACCGTAACGCATTTAAAGCAACCGATCGAGATTTCACTGCATCATCACCACTGGTGAATAGTTATTCGTACTTACCAAAACTTGAAAACGCGCCAAATATTTATTATTACAGCTCGCGTGATGGGAATGAATTGCCAGCGCCAAATTGCCAGACTGAATTAGTTACAACTGAACTTGGTGAAGATATTTGTGCCTATTACCCAAATCAAGACGATTATCTGGATACGCCATTCGAAAGTCTATCGACTGGCTTTATGTTCAATAGCAGCTTAGGCGGTCTTGATTGGCATACTGACTTTTTCTATAGCCAAACAAAGGCAAAAGCGTACTCGTCACCCTCACCGATTAATCAAATAAATGATGAAGATGGCCCTTTCATTTTAGAAGATGCGCTGTTCATTTATGATAATGCAGATGGCAGTAATGATTTGATGGATCAGTTGTATATTGACCCATTTGATACGCAAGCTGGCCGCGAAGTTTATGGCTTTGGCTTTGATGCGCGTTTTAATGCCCCACGTACTGTCGAAGTAGAAACTAAAAACTTCCGCTTAGTGAGTAGCCTTGCAGGTGATGTTGGTGACTGGAGCTGGGAGTCAGGCGTAACCTTTTCTCGCTCAAGCTCTGAGCAAGAAGCCATTGATGGTATTTACAATCGCTATCAATTTCATGCCGGCATTACTGGTGAACTATGCTCAGACGGTACATTAGCAAACTACGACGGCGCGAACCTTAACTGTGTATCAGGCGATTTACTGCCATTTTATAATCCATTTGTGCAAGGCGATGCCGCCAACGATGCGGTTTTAGCAACGGCACAGGCACGTCCAACACGCAGTGGCGAAAGCACCGTATACGGCTGGGATGCAAACTTTAACGGTGAACTATTCACCTTTAATGATTTACCCGCTTATGCATCATTTGGAGTTGAAGCTCGCCGTGAAGAATTAACTGACATTCCATCACTTGACTCGCAAGCACGCCCTGAAAACCGCTACTTAGTGGATGTATTTGGTTTTGGCTCGAGCTTATCAGAGGCTGATCGCACTCAATACGCGGCGTTCGCAGAAATAAGTGTATCATTGACCGATCAAGTTGAGCTACAGGCGGCAGGACGTTACGATCATTATGACGATTTTGGCGGCACCTTTAATCCAAAAATAGGCTTAAGCTATCGTCCTAACGACTCGTTAGTGTTACGTGGCTCATGGTCTACGTCATTCCGTGCCCCTTCTCTTACGCAAGCTGGTGTTAAATTAAGAACCACTCAATCAACCTTCGATTGCGGTGCTAACCAAGCAGTATCTGATCTTTATTGTATGGGCCAAGGAACAGAGGTAAGTGTTAACTCACTCGAGCTTGGAAATAAAAATCTTAAAGCAGAAGAATCAGAAGCTATTAGTGTTGGTTTTGCTTGGAGCCCAAGCGCTGATACTAACCTAACCGTTGATTACTGGCAGTTTGATCACGAAGAAGTGATTGATACTAATATGACTGCGGTGCTAGATCGTGCCATTACTGATGCATCACTGCGCCATTGCGGTATTGTCCCAGAAGGCGAGCAAGGTATTTCTTACGAAAATGAGCTATGTGGTGTCTTTGACAATAGCGGTTTAAATATCGAGCAAGATGGCGCTAATCTTACTGAGATTTTAGCTAACTATGTTGATGAAGATAACAAAGCTGGCGATAAAAACCCAGATAACTTTAATCCCCGTCCTGGTGAAGACTACTTACCCTTATTCCGCGACCATGTCATTCCGCTTGAAAATACCGGCACACAAACGTTAGCGGGTATTGATATTAAATTTGACCATCGCTTTGCGTTATCTGGCGGCGACTTAACCTTCGCTTTTGACGGTACTCACTACCTTGAATTTGAACGCAACAAACCGGGCTCAGACTCAATTGAAAAGCTAGTGGGTACATATCGCTACCCTGAAAACATCGGTCGTATGTCAATCGATTGGGAAGCTCAAAGCTACTACCTAAACCTTGGCGCAAATTACACCAGCAGCTATGATGATGACATTGAAGGACTTCGAGGCCGTGAAATTGATGAACTGGAAAGTTTAGGTAAACTTGACTCACAAGGTAATCATCAAGTTGACGATTGGCTCGTATGGGATTTATCTGCAGGTTACTACGTAAATAAAGCCCTTACCTTAAGAGCGCGCATTGATAATATTTTTGACAAAGAGCCGCCACAGCTATACGGCTCAAGTCGTGGTTTTGATTCTATAAACCATAATGCTTATGGCGCGCGTTATACATTTAGTGTCAGCTATCGTTTCTAAAAATTATACGCGCAGCACTAGTCGCTGTGCGTAACACCATCCAAATTGTACTAAGTGGCTTTGCTTTGTAGAGTAAGGTCACTTATTCAAATAAACTTCGTGTTAAAATAAGCAGGTGTGCGGCTTAGTCTAAGCAACCTATTTCTTTGCGAAAAGTGAAATTATGAAAAACAAACAATTTACTATGCCTGATGCAAGTATCATCTTGTTATCAGTTGCATTAATTGCCTACTTGGCAACCTTGTTTATTACTCCTGGGATGTTTAACGCCCAAAAAGATAGCCACAGTGTTGAACTTTCTCAATACCAAACAGTGGCTGTAAGCGAGCAAACGCCGCTGTTTGCTGAAGGCGGTGAAATTGGCCTGGCAAATGTGTTGTTTGAAGGTTTAGTATCGGGTGACAAGTACGGCGCAACCATCGGTGTCATGGCATTTATATTAATTACCGGCGGCGCGTTCGGTATCATTATGAAAACAGGCGCAATTAATAACGGTATTATGGCGCTTATCAATAAAACTCAGCGAGTTGAATGGCTGTTTCTACCATTATTATTTGTGTTATTTTCGTTAGGTGGCGCAGTATTTGGTATGGGCGAAGAAGCCATTGCTTTTTGTATTGTCTTACTACCGATCATGAAACAGCTCGGCTATGATGCCAAAGTAACGGTTTTAACTACGTATGTTGCCACACAAATTGGCTTTGCAACGTCTTGGATGAATCCTTTTAGTATTGCAATTGCACAATCTATTGCTGAAATACCAGTTTTTTCTGGTGCTGGCTTTAGAATGATCGCATGGGTTGTGTTTACACTATTTGGTTTATTTTTTACTATACGTTATGCCAACTCGATCAGAACCATTAACACCGCGCAAAGCGACTCCCATACTGATATAAAATTAGATACCGCCGATAAACTTATCTTGATTACTTTTATAACGGGTATTACTTGGGTTGTGTGGGGTGTGATGGCGCGCCAATACTATATTCCAGAGCTCGCAGCACAGTTTTTTTGTATTGGTGTGCTCAGTGCTTTTATCGCCAGTATTTTTAATAAACAAACAGCTAACCAAAGTGCTGATGCATTTAAACATGGCGCACAAGAATTGTTGCCCGCAGCCATGTTAGTCGCTCTTGCCAAAGGGGTGGTATTATTACTTGGCGGCAGTGATTTAAATGCACCGTCAACCTTAAATACATTACTTTATCATAGTGCTAGTAGTATCGCTGCGGTACCAGACTTTGTTGCGGCATGGGGAATGTTATTATTTCAAAGTGTGTTTAACTTTTTTGTTTCTTCAGGGTCAGGTCAAGCCGCTATCACTATGCCACTGATGTCTCCATTAGGCGATTTACTCAATGTCTCACGACAAATTGTGGTATTAGCTTTTCAGTTTGGCGATGGCTTAACTAATATATTCATTCCAACCTCAGCCAGCTTGATCGGTTGCTTAGGTATTGTAAAGCTTGATTGGAGCGAATGGGCAGCCTTTATTTGGCGTTTCACTTTAGCATTATTTACTTTAGCAAGCGGCTTCATATTTCTTGCTTATTTTATCAATTATCAATAAAAAGACTTCACTATGTTGACATTAATTCGAGGTGCAAACCTTTATACTCCAAGCCCTCAAGGGCAGATGGATGTACTCATCGCTGGTTCTAAAGTGATTGATTTTCGAACCGAGATCAAACTAGAAAGTAATACCGAAGTAAAGATTATCGATGGCCGAGGAAACATTCTAGTACCAGGCTTTGTTGACTCTTTGGTCCATATTACAGGCGGTGGCGGCGAAGCAGGTTTTACTAGTCGAACGCCAGAAATGAACTTAACTGATGCCACCTTAGCAGGTATTACAACCGTTATTGCAGCGCTGGGCACTGATTCAAGCAGTCGCACACTAACCAACTTAGTTGCTAAAGCGAAAGGCTTAAAAGAGCTTGGTCTTAATGTATTTTGCCATACTGGCTCTTATCACTTACCCGCTAAAACACTGACGGGTAGTATTACAAATGACCTAATGTATATTGACGAGTTTATTGGCGTAGGCGAAGTGGCAATTTCAGATCACCGTAGCAGCCAACCCACCGTTCAACAACTCGCAGAGTTGGCAGCAGAAGCAAAAGTCGCCGGCATGCTAAGCGCAAAAAAAGGCACCGTGAGCATTCATGTCGGCCCCGTTAATAGTCACTTAGCGATTCTGCATGAGGTTGATAAAAATACTGATATTTCATTGAGTCAGTTTTATCCAACACACATGAATAGAAATAAAGCGCTGCTTGACGCTGGGATTTTATTTTGTGAAGCCGGCGGTACAATTGATTTTACCACCAGCACAACTGAGTATGATCTTGCTCATGGCGAATATGCTGCCGCGCAAGCGTTAGCTTACTGTTTAACACACAATGTTAAGCCAACACAATTGACTATGAGTTCAGATGGCCATGCCAGCCTGCCAATATTTGACGAGCAATTTAATTTGCTCGGGCTTGAAATTGGTAAAGAAGCCTCTCTGTTAGGTGCTTTTCAACAAGCTGTACATCAATATGAGGTGAGTATAGAGCACGCATTAATGGCCATAACCACTAATCCCGCTAATGTACTGGGGATTAAAAAAGGCACTATTAGCAAAGGCTCAGACGCCGACTTAGTTTTACTTGATAGCAACACTTTAGCGCCACAACATGTATGGAGTAATGGCATTCATATGGTTGAGCACGGCTTTGCAATAATAAAAGGCGCTTTTGAATAAATAATGAGGCGCATAGCGCCTCACGTTTATTGTAAGGCTGGTTCTACCGGTAGTATTTTAGACACCAATAACTGTTCAACTCGGATCCCTTCAACATCCACAACTTCAAATTTAAAACCTGCGTATTGAATATATTCTGCTCGTTTAGGAATTCGCTTCATGGTATAAATTAAAAATCCGGCAACAGTTTCATAATGCATTTGATCTGGAAATTCATCCACACCGAGCACTTTTGCCAGCTCAACGGCTGGGGTTAAACCATCAACTAACCATGAATTTGCATCACGTGCGATAATTAATTCATCACCATTATGGGTGATCAAATCTCCCATAAAGCCTTTCATAAGATCTTTAACTGTCACAATTCCCACGACAAGTGCGTATTCATTTACCACCACTGCGAAGGGTTTTGCTGCGCCTTTAAAGGCATTTAATGCCTCTGACAAACTCAGTGTTTCTGGTAGATAAAAAATCTCTTTTTCGAGCATTTCGTCGTTAATATTCGCTGCATCGCCTTTGAGCACTTGGCGAAGAATATCTTTTGATTCAACTGAGCCAATTAATTTATCTAAATTGCCATTGCATACCAAAAAATGATTATGTGGATGATCAATGATTTTGCCCGAAATACTATCGCTGGCTTCGTTAATATCAAAGTAGACTATTTGATCTCTAGGTGACATTACACTCGATAAAAAGCGCGCTTCTAAATCAAATACATTACCAATTAAATCATATTCTTGTTGTTGTAAGCTGCCATATTCTGCGCCTGCATCCATCATTGCGACTATGTCTTCGGTGGTTACAATGTCTTCACGCTCTGCCGGCACATTGAATAAGCGTAAAACAATGTTAGTTACACCATTAAAAAACAATACTAACGGTGTTAATGCATACGTTACCCAACGCATAATCGTGACTACGCGAACCGCAACAGCCTCTGGTAGGATCATAGCTAAGCGTTTTGGTAATAAATCAGCAAATAAAATAAACAATGAAGTAATTGTCAAAAACGACAGTAAAAAGCTAATTTGCGCCAGTAACGGTCCTTGATAAAATAACACAAGCACACTTTCAACATAAGGTGAAAGCGCTTGTTCGCCCACTATACCGCCTAAAATAGCAATTGCATTAAGGGCAATTTGGATCATGGCAAAAAAAGCACCGGGTTGCTCTTGCAGCTTTAACACTGCAGCCGCTTTAGCATTGCCTTCGTCAGCCATGACTCTTAATTTAATTTTACGTGATGCTGCGATGGCGATTTCCGACATAGCAAATAACGCACTGATCAAGATTAATAAACCAATCCCGATTAAGTCACCCATTTATAACTCCAAAAATAAGCGCTTTTATAAGCAAAAGCAGCTGGATTATAACCCCTTTTAAAGGTTGGGCAATTTAAATTTAATTAATATTAAAAGTAATTAAATATCAGTGCATTACCAACAATAAAAGCTTACTGATACGCGTTGAATGCGTTGCTGAGTTTGGTTTGAGTTGGCTTATCTAGCGCTTTGTTACAAGCAAAATACAGTGCTGGTTGCGTGATCTTGAGTCTTAAAATTGGTGTTAACTTGTCAGTAACCTGCCTTTTAGACTGTTCAAATTTAACGCGTTGTTCAGGTAATACGACGATATCGATAGTGCTTTGACGGCTTTGAACTATTTTAAAAATATTATCAAAACTATTCATCAGCATTAGATTTACACCTTCTTCAAAGCCCTGTGATAATAAAAAGTGATGGCTGTAATTATCTTTTAATACCGCAATTCGGTATTGCTTTGCTTGCTCTAGGGAATCGATAACGATGCTTTTCGAATTCAAAGCATAAAGATAAGTGTTCAACTGTGCTAATTCTGCAATCCAAATAAATTGCTTTTCACGAGAAGTTGAGCGCGCCATAGAAAAAATGCACGTTTGCGGATCGCGCAGTACCATATTAAATGCGGTACTCCAACTATACACTGAGATTGTATAATCGAGTGTTGAAGAAGCTAACACCATTTGAACTTTATCAGCGATATAGCCAACAAGTTGTTCGTTTTCATCAAGATATTGAGCAGGCGGAAAATATTCCGTCACCACATTTAATTTAGCGAGACTTTGATTACTTAAGATTATAAATAAAAAATAACACCACTTAGCCACTCTTGCCCCACCGATTATTACTTTAAGCATCTGTTGATGTAAATTAAATATAACGGCAAATAGCTGATTTGTGAATTTAAAAAGCAGCATGCCGTAGCAGGCTGCTTAAATGAACTGTTATTGACTATGCGCGGTTCATGGCATTAATTAAAAATGCTGAAATTTTTGCACCTTCTCTAAGCGTTGTATCTGAACTCGATTGACCAATCAGTGAACTGTCAGTAAATGGGGCAATTTCCATCATATCAGCGCCAGTGATCGGAAATTCATCAGCCAAAGCAACCAAGATATCCAAAGCATGCTGCGGCGTTAAACCGTTCCCTTCGGGTGTGCCTGTTGCTGATGCAAACTCTTCATCGAGGGCGTCAATATCAAAGCTGACGTAGAGTTCATCAACATTGTCAGCTTTAAGCTGAGCAATGACTTCTGCGGCAATTGCCGGTGCGCCTCGTTCGATGATCTCATGGGCCCAATGTTGTTTAACGCCAAAGGTAGATTCCCAGTGCTCTTTTGGCTTACCGCTTGAACGAATACCAAATTGGATCAGATGATGCGGTGCAGGTAAAAACTCTAAAATATGAGTGCACCACGAGCCAAAACATAAATCGATACCTAAACGCTCAACGAGTAAATCGGTATGCGCATCAAAGTGAATAATCGCAGTGCGTTTACCTTGCGCACGCTTTGCCTTCAAATACGCTTTAGTTAACGGGTAACTAATTGAATGATCACCACCAATACCAAAAATGCCTTTATCAGTAAACGTTGCATAAAAGCTATCGCATACATCTTCAGTGATAGACAACGGGCTGACATAATACTCACTGCTTGGATTATCATATAATGCCTGTTGGCAATTACTGATAGTCGCGTCGTTTAAATATTTATCATGCAGTAAATGTGGGATAACCCTTACATCACCTAAATCAAACGACTTTGCCTGAGGCTGCTGATCAATCAATGTTGAGCGTAAAAACAATGGCCCCCAGTTGGCGCCGCGTAAAATGCCACCACCACAGTCAGAGCTAATACCTAAAGTCACCGCTTTATGCTCACTTTGACTAAGTGTATCGAGTGATGCACGCCATAGCGTATCGATATTATCTTCTTGCCCATACAGTTTCATACGCAGCGCCGCTTTACGTTCTTTTGCAGTATTAACCGTAAAAACGCCATCGCCCGGCGGACATAAACAGTGCTCAACTTTACTTTTAAATGTGTGCCATTGTGTGCTCATTGCAATTCCTTACTGTGTGCTTTTGCGTAGTTATGCAAAAGAGCGTTGTTGAAAATAAAATTAATAAAAGATTAACGCGCCGATTTTCACTCGCAATTTTATTACTCTCGCCGCTTTAGCTACATTTTAAATAACTATATAAACCTCTAAAATAACAATTGGTTATACTTATTTATCCAACAACGTATAAACTAAAATAGAGTGCCTAGTAGGATTGATATAGTGTCTATGAATACAAGTCAACTACCGGCGATGACACAAATTAAAGTCAGTTGCTTGAATATTCAAAGAGAATGAATAAATTTGATAACGGACATCCGTCCTGTACAAGGCAATGCATTGTGGTAATTATGCTAAATTGATAACAACTCTTTATAAATTAGCGTTATTAACTGACGTTAGAACAAAAGTTATAAATAAGGCCCCGCTATGGAAAAGGTATTTCACTTAGGACTCACCCGCGACGATCTACACGGTGCAAAACTTGCAATTGTACCGGGCGATCCAGATCGTGCAGCACGTATTTCAACTTTTCTCGAAAACCCAACTTGCCTCGTCCAAACCCGAGAGTTTCATGCTTACTTAGGTCAACTTAACGGTAACTCTGTGGTTATTTGCTCAACCGGTATTGGTGGTCCTTCAACCTCCATTGCAGTAGAAGAGCTGGCGCAATTGGGAGTTGAAACATTCTTACGAATTGGCACAACTGGCGCTATTCAACCTCATATTAATGAAGGTGATATTTTAATCAGCCAAGCATCTGTGCGTTTAGATGGTGCGAGCCAACATTTTGCGCCATTGAACTACCCTGCGGTGTCTGACTTTTTCGCCACTCAAGCGATGGTAAATGCGTGCGGTAATTTAGGCATTGATTTTCATATTGGTATTACTGCATCAAGCGATACTTTTTACCCAGGTCAAGAACGTTACGACACTTACTCGGGTTATGTACCAAAAGCATTTCAAGGTAGCTGTGAAGAATGGCAAAAGCTGGGCGTGATGAACTATGAAATGGAATCAGCAACCTTATTTACAATGTGTGCAGCACTGGGGCTAAAAGCCGCCTGTGTAGCTGGTGTGTTGGTTAATCGTACTCGCCAAGAAATCCCCAATGTAGATCACGGCGAGATTGAGAAAAAATCAGTCGCCGTGGTACTCGAAGCCGCTAAACTGCTGTTGGCTTAATATTTAAACTAATACTTTGTAGTACTGGCAAATCAGTGTAACTTGCCAGTACTGCTTGACTGACACTTAACTGATTTCCCTTACCCTGCGTTTGTAGTAACTCAATCCCTTTGACAACATCTTTAGTCATTGCCAAACCGGCTAAATGCAATTGACTCACCGCACTTTGCAGTGGTGATAAGCTCGGGCTATACGCGGCATTTTCCGCATAACAACCATAAAAATTACCATTTTCGAAAGTACTAATTTTCACTGCGCTGTAATTTTCAGAGTAAGGTACATATGCAGCCAACGCATAACTTAACAACGTTTTATCCAGTTCATCAGTTACAACAAATTCATGCTGTTGTGGAGCGGGGTTAAACAAGCTATAAGAATTACCTAAATCTTGCGGACCAAATGAGTGAGGGAGTAAATCAGCCAGCTTGAATTGCTGCTGCGGTAATAAAATATCAAAGCTCTGCGCATCAGCCAACTCATTCATAAATTGACGACAATAACCACATGGCGCATCACTGATAGCAATTTTAGCTATTTTTTTCGCGCCATTGAGCCAAGCGTTATTAATTGCCGATTGCTCAGCATGAACCACTAAGCTTAATGCTTGTTGTGCAAATTCAACATTCGCCCCAAAATAAAAATGTTGCTCACCGTGTTTATCGTAGCCAACTACAATTGCCCCAACAAAAAAATGTGAAATAGGCACAACTGCAAATTTTGCAGCAATAGGTAAACAGGCACGCAGTATAACCTCGACAGGTTGCTTATATTGCGCGCACAAAGCTGTGATATCAGCGGTATTTAAAATACCCTTGTGCTGTTTTACGTGAAGATATAACTGCTGCTGTTGTTTTTCACTGAAGCTAAAAACGCAGCTAGTTTGAGTACTTACTGTAGGCGTTAATGAAGACATAGACTAGTTTTATGATTTAATGGCTAACTAGTTTAGAAGGTTCAACGCTTAAATGCTAGGTTGATTTACTAACCAATTTTTCGCGCTGTTAAAACAATCAAAATTTTCTGCTTTTATATCAAAGCGCTGTGCTTTTTGCAAAAACAAATCGTGCATAAAACCATCAAAACTAACGACGCGAGCAATAAAGCAACTAGCTAACCACTGAGATACTGCTGGCATAATAGTCAGCAGTTCACTTGCCGGAAATTTATGCGTTAATTCAGACACATCAACGAGTAATTTATTACTGCCGTAAATAGATACATACTGCTGCGCAATTTGATAAAAGTTCATCACATCCTGTGCACTTGCCGTCCCTCTAAGCGTCATCATTATTAATGACGTAGATGCATCATACGTGATGCAAGTAGACACATTTGACATAATTACTACTCGATTATTAGTACAATTGCCATAAAATGACAAAACAACCGACATTCTAGATAAAAAAAACAGACAGTCAATATCTAGTAGCAAATCAGGTCTGACCAGAGCGTTAATACAGAATAAAGGATGGTTTTTTTTGCTAAAATGATACCAAAAAATACCTTGTTGTAACTAAGTTATAACCTGAAACAGCTTAACGATAGGAAGTAACTGTATTCAATACATCTAAGCTGAACTAAGATTAAATAAGATGTTTAATGCGGATAAATATAACTTACTTGGTAATATATGCGCCGAACCTTACCAGCACAGCGCACTGTTAGTGCTCAATTAACTAATTAATGGACCTCTCGCTGCTAAACACAGCAAAGAAGTCCACACTTAATTATTGGATAATCAACCGGTATTACGCATACCTGCAGCAATCCCAGTCATAGTAATCATTAACGCGTTATCAATGTCACCAGAGCTGCCTTCTGCCGCTTCGCGCGAACGTTTTAACAACTCAACTTGAAGCACATTCAATGGATCCGTATACGGGTTGCGCAAACCAATAGACTCTTTTATCCAAGGTTGATCGGCAAGCAAACTTTGCTGTGGACTTAACGATTGTACCAGTGAAATAGCCTGCTTGAGCTCTTTACGCAGTTTTTCACCTAGTGGTTTGTATTGCTCTTCAACTAAAGCGTCGTCGTAATGCGCACTTAACCAACAGTCCGCTTTACTGAATACCATTTCAAGCATTTCTAGACGGGCTCTGAAAAACGGCCAGCGTTGACTCATCTCATTAAGGGTGTCTATGCCGTGTTTTTCAAGTGCAGCTTGTAAACCAGTTAGTGCCCCAAGCCATGCTGGTAGCATTAAGCGATTTTGACTCCAAGCAAAAATCCACGGAATAGCTCGCAGGCTTTCAACACCACCATTGGGATTACGCTTTGCTGGACGCGAACCAAGCGGTAATTTTGATAGTTCCTGCTCTGGTGTTGCCATTCTAAAGTACGGCACAAAGTCTTCATCAAAACGCACTACATTACGGTAATGCTCACATGACTTTTCACTGATCAACGCCATTACATCACGCCATTCATCTTTTGGCTCTGGTGGTGGTAACAAATTACTTTCAAGCACAGCACCGGCATAGATGTTTAGACTTTCCAGCGCCACATTAGGTAGGCCAAATTTAAAGCGGATCATCTCCCCTTGTTCGGTAACACGCAGGCCACCTTTGAGTGAACCTGGTGGCTGTGAACGCAAGGCTTGCGCAGCAGGTGCGCCACCACGGCCAACAGTACCACCACGGCCATGGAATAATATCAGCTCAATACCACGTTGCTCTGCCAATTGTACAAGCTTATCCATTGCCTCGTATTGCGCCCACCCGGCAGCCATCATCCCAGCATCTTTGGCTGAATCTGAGTAACCTATCATAACATTCTGTATGCCCTCAGCTTGGCCTCGATACCAGTTATTATCTAGCAATTGAGTAATAACATCGCTGCCTGCATTTAAGTCATCTAAGGTTTCAAATAATGGCGCAACAGGCAGTTTAAAACTACAACCACTTTCTTTTAATAGCAGTTGTACTGCTAATACATCAGAGGCTGTGCGTGCCATTGAAATAATATATAAACCAAACGTCGACGCATCTTGCTTGGCGATTACATCAAAGGTGTCGAGGACTTCTTTTACATCAGCGCTTGGTTGCCAATGTTTAGGAATAAGCGGGCGACGAGAGTTAAGCTCGGCTAATAAAAATGCCTGCTTATCTTCTTCTTGCCATTGGTCGTAATCACCTAAACCCAAATAACGAGTGAGCTCTGAAAATACCTGACTGTGGCGTGATGAGTCTTGGCGCACATCTAGTTTAGCTAAACGAATACCAAAGCTATTAATACGACGTAACACATCTAATAATAAGCCATTGGCTACCACCGCAATGTTACTCTTAAGCAAAGAACGGTAGCATGCCTCAAGCGGCTGCTTTAACTGCTCAATGTCAGTGACGATGTCTTGTGCATCGGTGCGCTTATTCATAATTTTAGCGCCAAGATGAGCAACGGTTTCACTCACTTGCGCTTTGAGTACTTTTAATACCGCACGATACGGTTCAAAATCTTGTCCAGCGAGCTCGACTAGCTCATCACTGGCTTGTGACATAGAAAGCTCAGTGCTTAAAGTGTCGATATCGCGACTGTATAAATCCAGTGCCATCCAGCGCCCATGATCCAGCACTTGCTGCGTCACTAATGCTGTTACAAATGGATTGCCATCGCGATCGCCCCCCATCCATGAGGTAAATTCAACGGGGCTGTAATCGTTTGGTAACTCTAAATCAAGGTGCTCTTTTACTTCTTTATTAAAGTCTCGTAAAAAACGCGGAACGGCGTGCCAAAGGCTATTTTCGATAACTGCAAAACCCCATTTTGCTTCATCAATTGGGGTTGGACGTGAACGACGGATGTCGTCTGTATGCCATGCTTGGCTGATCAACTGTGCGATACGGTTTAATATATTTTCACGCTCATAAGGCAGGTTATCGGTACGCTCAAGAGCTGCTAAACAATCACTTAATTCAACGTGTTTGTTAATAATTGTACGGCGAGTTACTTCAGTTGGGTGTGCAGTTAAAACTAAATTGATATGCAGTTTAGCTAAACTTTCTGCGATTTCATTGGGATTTATTTTACCCTGCTGTGCGTGGCTAGCTAATGCTTTTAAAGTTTGTGTTAACGGGCTTAGCTGACAAAAACCCACGTCATTAAAACGAGAAATAGTATGAAACTGCTCTGCAACATTGGCTAGATTCAAAAAGTGATTAAAAGCACGTGCCACTGGCAGTAACTCTTCATCGGTTAAAGCATGCAGAACATTAATTAAGGTATGGCGGTCTTGCTCGTTTCCTGTGCGGGATGACTTAGCTAAAGCTCGAATTTCTTCTACTTTATCTAAAATCGCTTGTCCTTGGGCGTCTTTGATTGTTTGGCCTAATAATTGCCCCAATAAATTAACGTTCCCACGCAAGGCGGCATATTGTTCACTCATTCCTGATACTCCATTGTTGATGTTTATACCATAAAGGTACTAATAATAAGCCGTGTTCAATTTTTAAGTGTGGAGTGTAAAATGCGGTAAAAAATCGACACTTTGCTTACCTTTATATTTGTAAGACTCTATTAATATCATCCAAATGGATAATTTAACAGATCCAAGGCTTATTCTATTTCGTAACAAGACATAATGAATCGATGAATTTTGAGTAACTATGATTATTTTTTACGATGGTAATTGCCCGCTTTGTGTTAAAGAAATGGATTCACTTAAGCGTGCTGACACACACAACAAAATAATACTCGAAGATATAAATAAAGATGATTTTGAGCAGCGCTTTAAAAACATAAAATGCCACGATGCCATGGCGTTTTTGCATGGCCAGCGTGATAACGGTGAAATGATTTACGGATTAGATGTCACATTTGAAGCATGGCAAACGGTTGGCCGTCATTCATGGCTAAAGCTGCTACAATTACCCATAATACGCTTTATTGCCGATTTAGGTTATCGCCTGTTTGCTAAGTACCGCAGACAGATCACACGCATTTTCTGTCAATCAAGTTGTGGGATAAAATAATGACTAACGCTTATATTATTTTCGGTGCAAGTAGTGAAATTGCAAATGCGTATCTAAAAGAAATTGCCAAACACGATCCACAGGCTATAGTTTTTTGTGTAAGTCGCAGCTCTATTGACACATCCGCTGTCGGTATTGTTGTTGAGCAGTTTGTTTGTGACTATTCCAAAGCACGCTTAAGTGAATTAACAAACTTACTTAAAGAGCGCGCAATATACCCAACTCAGGTAGTTATTTTTAACGGCCAGCTACATTATGCGCAATCTATGCCTGAAAAAAAACTCGACGATATCGATGAGCATTATTTCAATACCTTACTCAACACCAATACATTGACTCCTATTTTGTGCCTGCAAGCAATAGCGCCGCTACTTAGCCACAAAATACCTTGTACCATAACGGCCTTAAGTGCGCGAGTAGGTAGTATTACAGACAATAACTTAGGCGGCTGGTACAGCTACCGCGCCTCAAAAGCAGCACTTAATATGTTATTCAAAACAGCAGCTATTGAACTGCAACGACGCGCAAAACAAACCCGTTTAATTCTTTTTCATCCGGGCACAACAGATACTAATTTATCTAAGCCGTTTCAAAAAAATGTACCCGCAGGTAAGCTCTTTACACCTGAGTTTGTAGCATCACAACTTTATACTCTTTTACAACAACCTGAACAGCTCACTGAGGTAGGTCAACCCGCCTACATTGATTGGCAAGGTGAGCACATACACTGGTAAGGATAAACCATGCACTTTACAACAGACGCCATTAGTCAGTTAGATAAACACTACCGTACGCATTTAATAAACTCACTATCTGGTTTTAAAAGTGCCAACTTAATTGGTACTCAAGATAGTGCTGGCAACACCAACTTAGCAATTGTAAGTTCGGTAATTCACCTTGGCGCGCATCCACCGCTTGTAGGTATGATTATGCGCCCACATAGTGTACCTCGTCATACTTTCGAGAATATTTTAGCAACCGGTGTTTACACTATTAACCAAGTGAATAGCGAGATTGTGGAACAAGCTCACCAGACTTCTGCCCGTTACGATAAAAATGAATCTGAATTTGATGCTACAGGCCTTACAACCGAGTATCTGGCTAATTTTTCGGCTCCGTTTGTTGCTCAAAGCCGTTTAAAGTATGCAGTTAAATTTGTTGAGCATCAACACCTTGCCGTAAATGGCACTGAGTTAGTAATCGGTGAGATTATAGACTTACATGTTGAAGACTCAGCAATTTTAGAGGATGGTTTTATCGATTTAGAGTCAATCAACACCGTCACCATTAGCGGCTTAGATAGTTATCACAAAACACACGCTATAACGCGTCTACCCTATGCTAAAAAACCTCGTTAAATAGAGCAGCTGAGCTTTGAAAATGATTGTTAAGAGTGTCATATATACTTTGAATAATTAAATATCATACTTTGATACGGTTGTTAACACTGCGCTATGGAGTAAACCTCAGCAGCAAGTGCAACGTATTATATTGAAAGTCGCAACTACCTTACAATAGACTGTTTTGGTAATTGCGACCCACACTTAAAATATTATTTTAAACATTTCTAATGAGCAAGGATACATTGCATTACAACCTATAACTGTAGGCAGAACATTGGTTCCAAAACCACCATTATTGACCGCTTGTACGTAATAACCATTAATCGATTTAAGCGCGATGTTGTCACCATTTTGAATTAATGCACCAGGGTTATTTGGTAATTCTATAGTGAACGTTTCCCATATTGATGCCGCAGTTCGGTTTGCATTAAGTGCAGCCCCACCACCTTGCTCTGCCACAAAATAGTATCCTGATGTTGTTTGGATATGTATTTCATCACCACTTAGCAAATCACCGCCATTAATATCTATTAAATTAAATTGCTCCCATGGACCAATTGCAAGACGATTTGCATTCACTGTATCCCCCCCATTATTCTCAGCCACAAGGTAATATTGGCCACCTGTTTCTAGGGAGATATTGTTTAATATAGTGGGGTTACATGGTAGCGTGGTAAAAGTGAGATCTTCACCTTGCAGTGTTGATCTGGGCGGTTTTGGATCACCATGAAACCGAAAATGATACTGCGTTCCACACTCTAAATTAGCTACTTGCGCACTCACAGGGCCATTAACTCCTGCGGGTGTGACTAAAACACTAAAGCCATAGTTTGTGGTTTCACCATAATCAATTATTTCACCACTTAAGCCAATAGTAGATGCCGAATAACCATTTAACTGCGCCGTTGTTGTCGTAATATTGCTTGCAGGTTGTGTTGTGTACTGCGTACCAGCATGCGCAATCGATGCCGTACCAAGTAGAACCACAAATAAAAGTTTTGAAGTAATCATTGTCGAGTTCCTGTGACGTTTATGCTGCTAGGATTAACAGCCCTATAAGCGTAAACGTCGACATGAAATAAAACATTACACCTCATTACAAGTCGCATAATGATAAAAAATTTACATGACACCCACTTAAATCTAAATTCAACAACTGATTCCAATTCAAACCCATCATAAAGTTGCAGTCCTATATAAAGTGACTAGTATTTTTATAGAAACACAACATTGGAGGTTTTATGGCAATCGCTCGAAAAAGACAAATTAGCCTAAGTGATACTCGCTACTATCACTGTATATCTCGTTGCGTAAGAAAAGCTTATTTATGTGGCATAGACAAGCATACGGGCCAATCGTATGAGCACCGCAGAGAATGGGTTGAAGATAAAATTATAATGCTCGCTTCAATATTTTGTATTGATGTATGCGCCTATGCTGTGATGAGTAATCATACACATATCATCCTTCATGTAGATAATAATAAAGCTAACCGCCTAAATGATAAAGCCATTGCTTTACGCTGGCACAAAGCATTTAAAGGTACTTTATTAACTCAACGCTTTGTGAAAAATGAGGTACTCTCTTCTGTCGAACTGCAATTAGTAAAGTCTAGCATTGGAGAATATCGTTCAAGGCTAATGGACATTAGCTGGTTTATGCGATCACTTAATGAGTACATTGCTCGCAAAGCTAATAAAGAAGATAATTGTAAAGGTAGATTTTGGGAGGGACGCTTTAAATCTCAAGCTTTACTTGATGAGTCAGCACTAGTGGCTTGTATGGCCTATGTCGATCTAAACCCAATCCGTGCTGGAACCGCTTCATCACCTGAAAACTCAAATTATACAAGTATTAAAAAACGTATTGCAGCAGCACAAAATGCCAAACAACCTAGGTCCTTATTTCGCTTTGCAGGTTTAACAACAAAACACACTGTAAATGGTTTGCCTTTTGAACTGAACTCTTACCTAAACCTTGTTGATAAAACAGGGCGCTGCATAAAAACAGATAAAACAGGTTATATAGATCATTCTTTGCCACCGCTACTAGAGCAACTAAACATATGCCCTGAAAACTGGCTAAAAATCACCAGTAGGTTTACTAAAGTCTTTCATGGTGCAGTTGGTAAACCAGATGCAATTGACCGGTATTGTGAACACCAACACTTTAAACGACGAAGTAACCGCAAAAATTGCGAAAAACTATTAGCGTAATACCATATAAAACAACTTTTTACTTTTTATCAGCTCAAGGCTGAAGCTTGTGCTGCCAGTTATTTGCTATACTCGCCCAAAAATGAACATTTACTATTCTGAGAAGAGTTTTTTAATATCATTAGACACATAAAAACTCTTGTAACTGTATTGAAGTTAGGTGTCATTTTAATTTTTAAAAGTAGTGGATGTCTTTTAACTTACTCGCATTGGCAGACTGTGCAAAATACTTTGCGATGCCAACAATCTTAACCACCAGCTTTGAAGAAGGCCCCAACGGCCCGCTAGTACCTGAGTTAAAAGAAATGTTTCCAGATTCGCCCTACATTGCTCGGCCTGGACAAATTAACGCATGGGATAATGAAGAGTTTGTTGCCGCTATTAAAGCTACAGGAAAAAAACAAATCATTATTGCTGGAGTAGTAACTGAAGTATGCGTTGCATTCCCAGCTTTATCCGCTTTAGCAGAGGGTTTTGATGTATTCGTGATCACTGATGCTTCAGGCACCTTTAATGTAATGACTCGTGATGCAGCTTGGGATCGCATGTCAGCTGCTGGCGCACAACTTATGACCTGGTTTGGCGCAGCTTGCGAATTACATAGAGACTGGCGCAATGATGTGGAAGGACTGGGGACTCTATTCTCAAACCACATTCCAGATTATCGCAACCTAATAAATAGTTACTCAACCTTCCACCTAAATAACATACTATTTAACAAGGGGCTGGCCCCCTTTTTTTATAACTAAAAACTAAACAATATAAGTGAGTTGCATACCAAGCATGCTCGTTTACCTCACGTTAAAAAATAGCTCCCCACGCACAAACTTAGACCGCTAACCAACCAAACTAATGCATAGCTTTGCCATAGTTGTGAGTTGTTATAAACCTTTTGCGGGTTATTTTTATCAACCAATACACTGCAAGGCTCGCCTTGTTTGAATCGTGTGAGCAGGGTGTTGTCGTGACTGACCAATACGCTATACAAATGATTGTTAAATCTAAAGCTAACTAACATTGACTGTGACGGCAATAGTTCATGAGCACCAATACGAGTATTAACCGCATTAGTGATGTTATCAATCACACACACGCGCCAGTGATGTTTGCTTATTTTACACTTTAACCACCTAAAAAGAGGCAGTAACCCTGCAAAAATAAAACACACACCCAATATCAATAGCACAGTATTCATCTTTCACTTACCTTATAAAACTAAAACAGACACACAGCACACACATTAAAAACTCACCACAAATTATCTATTAGTTCTGTAGAGATTGATAAACTTGATTTGCAGCAATCAAGTCACTCAGTGCTGTACCAACTGATTTAAATACCGTTATATCCGTTTCGTTAAAACGGGCTACGGTATTTACCTTCGCTAAATCAGCTAATTCAGCACATACGCTTTGCTCGCAAAATACACCTTCACTTATTGGTATTAATAATTCACCTGCTTCTCCTAATACATTGGTTTTACTATCAACATAAACGCGGCTACGAGTAATTGTGGCGGTGTCGCATTCGCGATGGTCACTCTGATGATTACCGATTAGGTCAACATGCGTGCCTGATTTTAACCAGTTGCCATCAAATAATGGCACTTGAGAGCCGGTCGCGCAGCTGATCACGTCAGCACTGTAAATTACTTCTTGCGTACTTTGCCCAATGACAAACTCAACATCAGGATATAACTGCTCTAAACAACTTTGCAGGGCGACTACTTTTAAATGATTACGCGCCACCAGCGTTACTCGTTTAAAATTACGAACAGCCAAATGCGCACGCACCATATACTCGGCTAAGTTACCACTGCCAAAAAATACTAAATGATTACTATTCTCTCGGGATAAATAACGACTCGCAAGCGCCGATACGCTTGCCGTACGCCATAAAGTAATACTCGTGCCATCTACCAGTGCCAACGGTTCGCCGTGCTCGCGCGAAAACAACATTATTTTAGAATACAAAGAATCAAAGCCCGCCTCGCCATTATTAGGAAAATAAGTAAATGCTTTTACGCCAATCACTTGTTCATTCCATGCAGGTAACACAGCAAACGCATCCCGGCTACCGCTGTTGCTATCTAACTCATAGACGTTACGCTTTGGCATAGTAAAATCGAGGGCAAAACCTTGCTGCATAGCAGTGATTAACGAGTCAAAATCAAGGGCGTTATCAATGTGTTTTTTATCAATAACTTGCATTTTATAACTCCAGTTCGAATGGTTTAGGTGCGTGAGTTAAAATTTCATAACCCGTGTTGGTGATCAAGATGTCCTCCTCTAAACGCACCCCGCCATATTCAGAGATATAAATACCTGGCTCTATGGTGATCACATTGCCCACTTCTAATACGTGCTTAACGTTGCTATTGATAAACGGCTGCTCGTGTAAAAATAGCCCTAAACCGTGGCCAAGCCCTTGTCCTGCCCATTTTCCAAAACCAGAGCCATCCAATACTTGTTGTGATGCATTTTGTAAATCAATGCAATCAACTCCTGGCTTAATTAAATTAATAGCAGCTTGTTGTGCAGTCGCAACTGCATTGTAAATTTGAACTTGTTTGCTTGACGCTTTACCTAATACATAACTACGTGTCATGTCTGAGCGATAGCCATTAACAACAGCGCCAAAGTCTAGGGTAATAAAGTCGCCTTCTTTAAGTGTTCTATCACTGGGGCTACCATGGGGCAGCGAGGTACGCTCTGCGAACATTAAAATCGTTGCAAACGACATTCCTTCAGAGCCTAATTTTTGCATTCTAAACTCTAGCTCTAAGGCTAAATCACGTTCGCTTACACCTACTTTAAAATATGGAATAGTGTGTGCAAGTGCTTCATCCGCAATCGCAGCCGCAGCTTTTATTTGTGCTACTTCCCAGTCATTTTTGATCATGCGCTGACGTTCAATTACTCCTTGAATTGGCATTAATGTGTGACCACTCAAATCACTAGCAATTTGCTGCCACAATGCCACATTAATAAATGCCGCATCAAAACCTAAATGGCTGTTAGCAGGTAAAAAACGGTTAATACAACAGCCTAAACTTTCGCTATCACGGTCGCGGCTGATCACTTCAAACCCTTGGCACTCAGATTGTGCGCGCTCAAAGTAACGATAATCAGTAATAAGTATGCAGCTAGCTTGCGTCACAATTGCATACGCGGCATTACCACTAAACCCGCTCAAGTAGCGAATATTCTCATGCCCTAACACTAATAACGCCGTTAAGTTTTGCTCTGCCATACGTTGTTTTAGTAATTGTTGGCGTACTAAAAAATGATTATTCATCGAAAAATAAATCCTTGTTTTAGGGGATCTGTTGGATCAATTAAAAAGGTATGTTTACCCGTCACAAAGGCTGTACCCGTAACACGAGGAATAATCGCAGACCGTGCTTTAACCTCACATGTTTGCTTAACCATTACATTAAATGCTGAGCCTAAAATGCTCTCAATATTTACACTTTGTCCTACCGCTAATTCGCCTTTGGCAAAAGCTAATGCAGCACGAGCGCTTACGCCCGTGCCTGTAGGGCTTCGATCAAGTTCACCTTCGGCAAATACACACACATGACGGCTAAAGTGGTTAATTTGTGATAACTGGCTATTGGAGTAAAAAATAACCCCATATAAAAAACCCAGTGCCTGATCGGTTGGGTGCGTTGGCTGATATTGATTAGTCACTTGCTGTTTAATGGCTTTCCCAAGGCTAATTATATGTCCATGATTATCAGGTGCTAAGCTTAAATTAAGAGTATCTGCATCAACAAATGCGTAATATGCACCGCCAAACGCTATATCACAGCTAACCGAACCACACATCGGCAAGCTTATTTTAACGTCTAATTTATCAACAAAACTGGCGACATTATCAAAATATACTTGCTGTAACTGATTATTGTTAAGTTCAACATACGCTTTTATAAGCCCAGCTGGAGTGTCTATTCTTAGTTCATTATAGCCATCTTTAAAGTCAACAAGTGCGCAATCTTTTGCAGCGGTAGCCAGTGCAATAATCGCATGCCCGCACATGGTGCTATAACCTTCATTATGTAAAAAAAGTACGCCAAAATGGCTATCTGAGCGCACAGCACAAGTGATCACTGCGCCATACATATCGGCATGACCACGAGGCTCAAACATCAATGCTTTTCGTAAATAATCAAAACGCGCTAAACAATCGGCACGCTTTTCAAGCATCGTATCACCTGTAAGTTGCTCAAAGCCATCAACTATAATACGCAATGGTTCACCACCAGTGTGCATATCTAAAGTATGTATTTGTAACCAATCATTATTAGGCTGCTGCCAATGGGAAAATAAAGTCTGGGTCATAATTAACTCCTTCACTTTTGTATACAATATATCTCAATATTTTTTAGTGCAATAACTTTAATAAAAAATGCTGAGCAGTTACCTACTCAGCATCAAGGCTGTGTTACTCTTAATGAGAATGTGCTTAAACATTTTGTCAGTTTTAGTTTTCGCTTGTTAGATACTATTTACTAAAACGACATTTTACAGCCACTTACCAGGGAACTTAAAATTCTATACGTGCGGTTAACGATACATATCGAGCACCTTGGCGGCCAGTTACTAAACCATAATCTGGGTTGAGCTCTAAGCCATTATCGCCATATTGAGCTCGCTCCTCGTTTATCGATACCGCGCTATCTCCATCGAATAAGTTATATACCGTGCCTTTTAAGGTCATGTCAGAGCCAAAAAAGTCAGTATAATAAGTCAGTGACATATCCACATTAGTTAACCACGGTAAGTTACCTTTGCTTCCGCGTGGTGCCGGGTTACCATTTTCATCATAGTGCGATGCTTGGTCATAGTATTTACTCACACATGCATCCCACGGGCTTCCTTGCTCGCAGCTATCAACACCTTCAGGGTGAACTGAGAAGTAGCTCTTTGGACGACCCGATGTAGTTCGCGCAACTAAACCTACAGTCAGTGAATCGGTAATATTATACGCGCCACTAAATTTGATTGCGTGGCGGTGGTCATTTGGTAAATTACCATAGCCATGATCCATCAAATCGCCATAGTCGTAAGAGGTCGTCCAACCAGGATCTGCTTGGTCGTTATCCGTTTTAACTAAACCTTCCGTATTACCGTAGCTATGTGACCATGTATATGAAGTATTGATACGCAAGTCATCGGTTACATTGCCATCTAAGGTAAACTCAAGGGCCAAATATTTGCGTTGTGCTTCGGCAAGTGCAAGCTCATCAGCACTTAAATTAACGTTATCTATTTCTCCATCACCATCAAAGTCATACGACATTTGAATCGCTTCACCAGGATTATTAAGCACATAATATGAACCCTGCCCTACGTTATCGGTGATCCCCATTTCGGCAAGTTTCTTGGCAAGTATAGGGCCTACATCCGTGTCTTCAACACTGCGCCCAAGGTCGCGGTAAATAGCACGTACGCCGGCAGACATAGAATCAAAAACTTCTTGTTGATACCCTATTGTGAACTCATCGCTGTACATTGGTTTTAAAGAAGACGAGGCAATTAACCCAGGTTCAGTAATACCACGCTGGCGCCAGCGTCTATCTCGTAACATATCACCTCTGCTAGGTGAGCCGTCAGCTAATAAAGTAGGCGAGCCATTGCCTTCTAATTGATCTAATTCAAAATACTCAAACCATTCAATTGATGCAGAGCCTTGAGTGATATTCATGTTCGCAGATACTGGCTGAAAATAGCGCCCGTAAGTGGCAAATATTTTAGCGCTACCGTCACCCGATACATCATAAATAGCCTGTAAGCGTGGCGCTATTTGATTATCAATATCAACAAATGCTCGGCCATCTGTCACCGTATTTTCAAACTGGCTATAACGCAAACCCATATTAAGGACTAAATTATCAGTTGCTTGCCATGAGTCATTAATATAAAACGCCAGTGAAGTTGTATCTGAATCGACCTCACGGCTACGAACCCGCCTTTCGATAAAGTCACTCCCCAGCGCAGCACTTGATATATCATTTTCACCAGCAGTTTTTATAGTCCACCAGCCTTGTGCATCCCCAATACCATTTTGGCCTTCAAAATAATCAACCTTCACATTGGTGTAATCAATACCAAATTGAATTGAATGCATATCCAAGTCCCAGTTAAAATCAATTCTGGCTTGGTCACGAATATACTCTTCTTCCGTTATACCGGAATTTGTATGCTGGCTTAGAGTTACAAAACCGTCACGTTCATCCCACACGCCGGGATTAGGTGATGCTACAACGTTCTCAACATTTTCAGTAACACGACCAACAACGGCTGACACTGAAAAAGTATCTGTGAGGTAGCCATTGTAGTTAATACTGTATACATTGCCGCCATCTTCGCCTGGTGCATCGACACCTTGTTGATCACCTACCACATTATCTTGCCAACTATACGCAAACGTTTTATCAGTCCAAGTACGTTTATTGTTCATTGCAGAGAAACCAATAGAGTGATCTTCATTAATAAACCAATCCACTTTGGTGAACCAACGGTCTTCATCACGCTCAAAATCAGAAAAAGTGGTTTGCCCTGCGCTATTAGACTCTTCTCTGCGTGGTGCAAATAAACCATAAAAGAACAGGGTATCTTCAATAATTGCACCACTTGCCCATAGCTGTACTTCTTTAAAGTCGTAACTGCTTTGCTGTGTATTAGTGTTTATTGTCCCACTATCTTGAAATATTGAATCATGTTGACTACGAAGGCCATCAGGATCCCAGCGCACCTCTGCACCGAATTTAAAGTCGTTATCGCCCGATTTAGACACAGCGTTTACAATGCCGCCTAATGCACCACCAAATTCAGGGCTTACACCACCGGTTTTAACTTGAGTTTGGGATATAGCTTCCCAAGGAAGGCGAATGGAACCTAAACCAGTACGAATACTCGTTACATTTAAGCCATTAAAATAGTAGCCATTTTCAGCAGCCGATGAACCACCAAAACTTGATGCGCCTTTAAAATTAGAGCCACCAGGTGCAGCGGTACCTGGCGCAAGTAAAGCAATGCTCTCAAAGCCTGTATTAACCGGCATTGCTTTAAGCTCAGCATCACTAAACGTTAAACCGGAGGTAGAGGAAGCCATATCTACACGACGAATTGCCGAACCTGTTACCGCGATACGCTCTATATCAGTACCAGCTTTATAAAGTTGTACATCGAGAATGATTGATTGACCAATGGTCACTGCTACATCTTCTTCAATTAGTGTTTGATAGCCATCTTTTACAATCGTTACATCGTACATACCCACCGGTACATTACGTAATAAGTAATCGCCTTCAGCATTACTCGTAATAGTGTAAACAAGCCCTTTACTCTTGTGTTTAAGTGTAATTGTTGCGCCAATCAAATCATTACCAGAGTGTGCAACAATATGACCTTTTACAATACTACTACCATCTACGGCCTGCGCAGCTGGTGTCATTATTAATGCAGCTGTAACAGCTGTTGCCAGTAGGGTTTTAACACCCACTCCCCGAGTTTGCTTTTTATTATTCGTAAACATGAAATGTTCCTTTGATCCTGTTGATTTTTTGTTGCCAGGCTAACCTTGACGTAAAAAATATACACTCATTACATATTGTATACAATATGTAATATACATTTAATTTACGTAAAATTAAAAAACAAGATGGTTCATGTCAAACTTATTCAAAAACAATATTTATAATCAATTGCTTGCAAACTCACACTGAACACCTAAAAAGTAACAGAAGTGAGCAAAGTAATTAATACAGGGTTTAGTTTATTTTTATTCCGGCCTTGCCGAAAGCAATTTAGCTGATACAATCTAAATGTATAATGTATACAATATGTATTTATAAGAGGAAATATGATGCAAACGAACAGTAAAGATTGGCGATATACAGTTATGCCGGCCGTATTTACATGGCTAAAAGAGTCAGAGTCCGGAGCCCTGGAAATAGACCTTGATACAACAAAAAAATACGCTGCAGATATTTTAAAAGTGCAAGGAAAGGGGGGTACTCGTATGGGTGGACTTGTTGGCTCTGGTACGCTGGGTGAAAACAGCTACCTAAGTGCTGAGCAACGCCTTTCTTTACTAAAAGCCCTTTCAAGTGTTGCTAAAGAACACAACGTTCCTTTAATCAGTGGCGCAGCGGCAGAAACCAAAGAAGAACTAGCCAAAATAGTAAAAGAACTCGCAACGGTCGGCGTAGATACCGTTATGGTAATGCCACCAAAAACCAAAGAAACACCTTGTGATGAACAGATGTATGCTTACTACGCGCTTAGCGCCTCAGCGGCAAAAGAGGCCGGCATAACAATAATGCCCTATAACAACCCTGACGCAGCGGGCTACCATGCGCTTTCAACTGATCTGCTTACAAGGCTTGCAGCTCTACCAGAGGTAACTGCGCTTAAAATATCAACTATCGATGTGTCAGTTATTGAAACAATGATGTTAGAGAACAAAAATTTAAAAGTATTGGCCGGTGTTGACACCGTTACTGTACATGCAGGACTCGCAGGCGCATGTGGCGGCATTACAGGTGTGGGCTGCATATTCCCAAAAGCGAGTATTACAATGCAAGAGTATGTAAATAACGGAGAATGGGCCGAGGCAAACAAAATCTCTCAAGCGATGAACTCTATATCCTATCTTGATGCACAGCCGTTACTTTTAGAATACCTTAAGTTTGCTTTTGGCATTCATCATAATGATCTAACAGGTGGGCTTCGCACCTTTGGCAAGAAGTTAACCCAACAGCAAATTGATGACGTGCACACACGGTATGCCCTAGCAAAAGAACGACTTGAGGTCCTCGATTTACTAGACTGATGTTTTAAAATATTCAAATAGCAAAAACTCCGTTGTTACGGAGTTTTTATCTTTACAGATTGGCTATTTTTGAGATTGTTACATCTTATTTTATTCAAAACAGGCCTAGGCTACTTGCCATGATTAGGTTAACCGATGAATGTCTCGGCTCTGGCATCCTGCTTCGTTCTACCTTCTAAATCTATTTAGTCGTAGTGCCCCAGAAAGTCCAAAAGGATATGGGAAAAACCTGGCTGCGATAAGATCGCAATAAGAGATTACTGCGTAACGCACCCTAGATGTGTTTGCCGTAAGCTACTTGCTTAACAGCCACATCGACATACGAAGTAAACGAATTTGCTTATTGAATTAGAGTTGATTTTTGATTGACCTTCAATTTATAAAACGGTCAAAAAGAACACTATTGCCTATTGACAGAGTTAAGGCTCATATGTATTAGGCAATTGATTCTGCAACATAAATACATCAAACGCAATTACTAACTTCACCCGCAGCAAATGTAAGAGTTTTACCTTTAGTTTTAATAAAGTAAGGTGTGATTTTATGACGTTGATCTGGATATTGAGGATGAGGCACTTCAAATGATGGTTCGTCCATGTCGTTCCAAGGATACTTCCAAATATTAATACCATTGATTTTTTTAGTTTGGGATTCAAAACCAATATCGTGATACTGCCAACCATCCATGTAAATCACCTAACGAGGCTGTAGTATAACTCCAACAGCCAAATTCAATTAAAAGACGAGCTCCTGTAATTAACTCTAAGCGTTTTTAAAGCATTAGGTAATGCATTTGGAACCCATAAAACTGGCTGTCTTTCTTAAAAAAAGAGTAATTCTACAGCCTCAACCCCCAATTAAGGTGTGGGCCACGCTACCACGATGCTCAAATTGAACACCGTAAACACTGAACTAGCCCTAAACTGAAACTGCCAAGCGTGGGGAATCACTCTTAAATTGCTTGTTAGCTATCTTTTTCACAATGCAGTGGGAAATGCTGCGACACTCCCATTGCAGAACCGCATGATAGCCTAAGGTGTGTATCACGATAGTGGTCATAGCAATTATCAACTAAATTGATTGTAGCTCTTAATGCCACCTGCACTTCTTGAACTACTAGATCACAAATTTTGTCACGGGAGTTTTCATAAATACCGACCAAATCATAATCAGTGTTGTCGATAACTTTGCCTTCCATCCACGACATATTTTTGAACATTTTATCATCGCCAGTATAGAGTTCACTGAATCCCTTGTGTGCTCGGTCATTACGATCAGTCCGCAATTCTTCACCGGTTTTATCAAGAGTTTTTAAGTCCTCTAGAATTTCAGGGTACTCTGTTTTGAGAGCTTTTTTGAGTTGCTTAATATTTAACTGAAAATCAGAAAGTCCTAGCTCCAAAACTTCATTCACAAAATGAAAGGCTATATCTCTCAAGCTGGAAAAACGGAATAAAGTCAAATCAACGATAGATTTAAGCCAGTCGTATCTATTTATGTCTTGAACGCTGGATTTAACTGGAACAGTTTCAACCCCAAGCATTTGAGGGATAACCCGCAAATCAATGAATTGTTGTTCAAGCATGTTAAATCGGACATAGGTTAATTGTGCATAAGCCATATGTGGGTCAGCTTCAGAAAACTCTTCCCAGTTTTTGTAAGGCAAGTCATGCAAGAAATAACAATTTATCGAGTCGTATAAAACACCCTTGAAGCTAGAGTCTTCCAGATCCCACCAATGATATTCATTATTCATAGATACTCGCAATTTCTGACAGATAGCTAACAGCCTTTTACCAAGAATACCGATAAACACTCTTGAGTGATTACCCTGAACTGCGTAAACACACATTAAAATTTATAATAACAACTTATTAAGGTTACCTTTTTTCGTCTTCGATTTTTAATAATAGCTTTTTAATGTCGTTTTTGGCGCCCAAGATATGCTTTTTCAAAAAGTCACAGGCTTTTTTAGTGTCTTTTGCGCGACAGTGATTTAACAATGTGCGGTGCTCTTCGGGTGCGGTGGTTAAACCACCAGCCAGTAAAATATGCATGCGCACGTAGCGCTCTGAATTTTTACTATACATATCTACCAGCTCACGGGTTTGTGGCCGTTGCGCGCGCGAATATAATTTACCATGAAATCGACTATTTAAATCGCCTGTGGCAAGGTGGGTGTCGCCCGCATCCATAGCGCTTTCAAGCTCAGTTAAAATAAGCTCAGCGTCGATTAAATCTTGATCTGTTAAACCGTCTATTGAATGGCTTAATAGCTCTGCTTCAAGTAAGGCTCTTAAATCAAAAATCTCATCAATTTGTGATGCTGAAAGCTCTGTTGCCGTAGCTCCTTTGTGCGCTTCAAAGTTAACAAGCCCTTCGGCTTCAAGCTGAAGAAGTGCCTCACGTACAGGAATACGACTTACGTTCATCTCTGTTGCCAGTGCAGCTTGACGTAAGGGCTCGCCTGCTTTAATTTCACCAGAGAGAATTTTTGCGCGAATTGCTTCTGCAACAAGCTGGGTGCGGGTTTTGTGCTCGATAGCCATGGTGATCCTCTTACATTGCATTTAGCATACATTATACTCAAGTTCACTCATATGCCAAGTGAGAATCTGTCTGTACCCTATATAAACAAGGGGGAAAGCGGGAATATACAATTTGCATATCCCGCCCAATAAATCCTATGCTTGATAACAAATTGGTCGCATAAAACGTAACATTGCATTTGCGCCCACAGAGGTACTGCGTACATCGGTTGAACTTGGGAACGGCCCACCGTGGTTCATTGAAGCGCACACTTCAACACCTGTTGGCAGCTGATTTTTTATCAAACGACCTACTTTATATTGCAGCGCTTCGATAAGGCTATCGGCGTTGTTTAAATCAGCTTCAGTGCCATGAATACTGGCGGTTAACTGCCCTTGTAATTGGTTTATCAATGTCATGAGCTGCTGTTCACTGTCGTAGCGCACCACTAACGCAGCAGGGCCAAACACTTCTTCTTGCAAAGCTGAGATTGCTAAATAGTCATCAGCATTACAAGCAAATACATGTGCATTTGCATGAAATTCATGCTCCAGCTTGCCTTTACCCAGCACGCTAAGCTTATCAAGCTGAGTTCGCTCTGCTATTTGGTGTTTAAAGGTTTTAACAATCCCAGGGGTGAGTAATGTGTCTGATGGGGCATCATTAATACACGCTGTTATATGTGCTTCGAGTTCGTCACACCCGGTTGGTACTAACCAAAGCCCTGGGCTAGTGCAAAACTGCCCGTTCCCCATCAGCATTGACTGGCAAAGTGATTGTGCCATCTCTTTGCTATGTTCAATGGCTTTATTGAGTAAAATAACTTGTGGGTTAATACTGCCAAGCTCACCATAAAATGGTATCGGCTCTTCACGCTTGGCAATTGTTGCTTGCAGCTTGCTGGCCACATTAAATGAGCCTGTAAACCCCACCGCTTTTATTGCCGGCGCAGCCACTAATTGATGCGATATGTCGTAGGCTTTACTTTGTACCATTGCAAACACGCCTAACGGCATTGCACATTCTTTAATGGCTGCAAGCGCCACACGTGCCATCAACTCACCCGTTCCTGGGTGCGCGGTGTGGTTTTTTACAATTACTGGGCAGCCTGCTGCAAGGGCTGCGGCGGTATCGCCGCCCAGTGTTGAAAAGGCGTAAGGGAAATTAGATGCACCAAATACAGCCACCGGCCCCAGCGGTAAATAGTTAAGTTCAGTGTGCGGCTTTGGTAACGGTGCTCTGGTGGCATCTGCTTCATCCACTATTTTTAAACCCAGTGGCGATTCAGGGTTGTCACGTAATGCATTAGCAAAGGCTTTAAGCTGATTTACGGTGCGCATACGCTCACCTTGCAAACGTGCCAGCGGTAAGTTGGTTTCTTGCTGTGTTTGCTCAAGTAACTCATCACCAAGCGCTAAAATATGATCAGCAATACATTCTAAAAAATCTGCTCGTTGTGCAAAACTGGTTTTACGATATTCATAAAACGCCGATTGTGCGGCTTCTATTGCACTGTCTAACTCAGTGGCGCTGAGGTTAAAAAAGCGCGTTGCGAGTGGTTCATTGCGGGCGGGGGAAAATGCGTTAAATTCACCATTTCCAGAGTGACCGAGCCATTGCCCTGCTACTAAACTTTGTCCTGTTAATGTCATGCTTTGCTCCTCATTAAATTACTTGAAACCCAAATGCGTATGGGTCATCGTCATCTACGGTGATAGCACTTGTGCCCGTCACCCTAGACCAACCTTGAATACTTGGTAAGATAGCTGTTATGCCTGCGATCTCTGTTACGTGTTCAATGCAACCAATAAACTGGCTGCCAATATAACTTTCGTGAATAAAATTTTGCCCTTGAGCCAACTGCCCTTTGGCAAATAGCTGTGCCATACGGGCGCTGGTGCCTGTTCCACATGGCGAGCGATCAATGGCTTTATCACCATAAAAAACTGCATTTGCGGCGTCTGAATTGGCATTTTTTGGGGTGCCTGTCCATAAAACATGGCTTGCGCCTTGAACGGTTGAGTCAAGCGGATGAACACATTTAATTTTGGCGTTTATTGCATCACGCACTAGCGGGCTATATTGCAAAATTTGCCCAGCCGTTAAATGTTCAATGCCTTTATAATTACCTTGCGGTTCAACAATAATGTAGAAGTTGCCGCCATAGGCGATATCTACTATCAGCTCGCCCAATTCAGGCACTTCAATAACTATCGACTTATGTGCTAAATACGCAGGTACATTATAAATTTTTACCCACTGTACTTTGCCATCACTCATTTCATAGTTGATCTGGACACGCCCAGCAGGTGTGTCTAGCAGCAGAGTTCCCGGCACTTTTGCCTGTAACAAACCATGCTCTAAAGCAAACGTAACGATACCCATTGTGCCGTGGCCGCACATAGGCAAACACCCAGATGTTTCAACAAATAAAATAGCGGCATCGCCGTCTTCCGTGGTCGGTGGATATAAAAATCCGCCCGACATCATGTCGTGACCGCGAGGTTCAAACATCAGTGCTTGGCGGATCCAATCGTGATTTTGCAAAAAATCTTGGCGCTTCTCACTCATGCTCTGCCCGCTCAATTGCGGGTGACCACTGGTTATAAGCCTAACTGGGTTGCCGCAAGTATGGCCGTCAATACAAAAAAAACTTCCTTTACGCATCACTTAGCCCACTTTAATTTTGTTAGGTTAGTAGGGCTTGCTATAGCCAGTGCAATCATGCCGTGAACAGCTTTGTTGATCAGTTCATCGCTCATGTTTGCTGTTGTTGCAAAGTTAATGGAGTCGTCTGCACTAAACTGAGCCATTACTGCTGCACAGACTCCTTGCCAAGTTACTGTCATTTTAATTACCTGATTGATGTTTAGGCTTGATATCATAGGTATATTGTATACAATAATCAATATCCCACCTTAAAGTTTGTTAAAAGGTTTATCTTCTGAGGCTCTTTTGGGATTGGGAATAACTACTTAAGAAACTGAAAAACAATGCTTATTTACTGATTTAATACAGCGGGATTTTTTTCATAAATCACTGTTTAAAGTGAGATGCAATGTATACGCGCCTACAAATCAAGTGTTTGGTATTACTTTTATAGAAGAGGTAAATTATTTTGGCGGATAAAAATAAACAGCAAGTCGCCGTTATAGGAGCTGGTATTATTGGCATTTGTAGCGCATTACAACTACAACGAGCAGGTTTTGCAGTCACCTTGTATGATGAAAATGGTTTAGCGCAAGGCTGCTCTAAAGGCAATGCTGGACACTTTGCGACTGAGCAAGTGTTTCCGCTTGCGCACCCTTCACTATTAAAGAAGCTACCCGGTATGTTATTCAATCCATTAGGGCCGCTACGGATTGATTGGCGTTATGGCTTTAAAGCCCTACCTTGGTTTTGGCAATTTGTTAAAAACATGCCAAGCAAGACTTATCGCACTAACACACAAGCACTTAAGGCGTTAAACCAACTAGCGATCCCCGCTTATGAGCGCTTACTCAGTGAGTATAATTTAGGCCACTTACTAACTAAAAAGGGCAGCTTACTGACTTTTGAGACCACCCCTCTTAGTAAAATTAACGCTATGCTGCGCAGCTACCTTGATCAGGGTATTGAGGTGGAGTTACTTGATGGCGAACACGTGCGTCTACTAGAGCCCAATTTAGCTAAAACCATTACCTACGCTTTATTATTTAAAGAGGTGGCTCACAGTGTTGATCCGCATTTATTTTGCCTCAACTTAGCAGAACAATTTAGCGCGTTGGGCGGCCAATTTTGCCAACAAAAAATCACCTCGATACAGCCTGCAAAGCAAGGTTATACACTCAGTTGCCAAAATCAAATTGTCACAGCGAATAAAGTAGTCATCGCCGCAGGCGCATGGAGTAACACACTATTGAAACCTTTAGGCTACAAAGTGCCGCTTGATACTGAACGTGGTTACCATTGCATGCTAGCCAGTAATTACGGGCTTTCACGCCCTGTGGCCTCTGCCGAGCGTCACTTTATTATGACTCCCATGAGCCAAGGCCTACGCATTGCTGGCACGGTAGAATTTGCCGGCACCAAACGAAAAATGAATAACAAACGCGCATTAGCATTATTACCCAACGCTAAAGCATTACTGAATAGATCAGCCTTTTCATTACATGCTAACAGTACCTGGATGGGCTGTAGGCCATCGCTACCGGATTCATTGCCCGTTATTGGTAGCGCCCCGAACCACGATAACCTGTACTTTGCTTTTGGCCACCAGCACTTAGGATTAACCCAAGGCGCCGTAACCGCAGAGCTAATAACCGCACTGTGTTTAAACCACCCGCCGCAAATAGATATACACCCTTATTGTGTGAGTCGCTTTTCAACGCAACCCGCTTGCAGTAAAGCACAGCCACACGCACAATAGCCGCATATAAATAAAGGAGAGCACCATGACAACATTCGGAATTGGTACGCAAACTAAAGAGCAAGCACTCGCCGGTCTAAGCGATATGACGGGCGATTTAATGCCTATTCAGGCTGATGAGCATTTAGCGCGTATTGCCAAAGCACAAGCCTACATGCAAGCCAATTGTATTGATGCAATTTACTTAAATGCAGGCACTAACTTAACCTACTTTACCGGTATGCGTTGGTATGCCAGTGAGCGTATGGTAGGCGCAATATTACCGGCTAAAGGCGACGTACAATACATTGCCCCGTATTTTGAAATTTGCTCACTAAACGGTTTTAAAGTCATCGATGGCCCTATTCGTGGTTGGCAAGAGCACCAAAACCCTTATGCTTTATTTGTTGAAATACTCGCAGAAATGGGCATTGCGGCTAATGGCACTGTTGGCATTGACGAAAGCGCACAGTTCTTTATTTTTGATGGTATAAACAAAGCACAAACTGGCTTAAACCTAGTCAATGCACAACCTGTGACCGCTCATTGTCGAATGCATAAATCAGCCAACGAGCTGGCACTGATGCAACGCGCTATGGATATGACTTTAGCGGTTCACCAAGCAACTGCAAGTATGTTACACGAAGGAATCAGCACGAGCGAAGTTGAAGCGTTTATCAAGCAAGCACACCAAAAAGTAGGTGCTCCAGGTAACTATTTTTGCATCGTATTATTTGGCGTTGCAACCTCGTTCCCACATGGCGTGAAAGACCCGCAAATTCTTAAAAAAGGCGATATGGTACTGATTGATACTGGCTGTAAAGTACATGATTATTTATCAGATATTACCCGCACCTATGTGTTTGGTGAGGCCACAGAGCGCCAACGCCAGTTTTGGGATTACGAAAAAGCCGCGCAAATCGCCGCCTTCAACGCTGCAAAAATTGGTGCGCCTTGTGAAGCAGTCGATGCCGCCGCGCGTAGTTACTTAGCCGCGCAAGAGCTAGGTCCTGAATATCAAACGCCAGGTTGCCCCCACCGCACAGGCCACGGTATTGGCTTAGATATTCACGAATGGCCTTATTTAGTCGGCGGCAACAAAACCCCACTTGCAACAGGTATGTGCTTTAGTAATGAGCCTATGCTAGTTATACCTGATGAATTTGGCGTTCGCTTAGAAGATCATTTCTATATGACTGATAAAGGGCCAAAATGGTTTACTGAGCCTGCCCATAGCATCGAAGACCCTTTTGGTTTAGCTGACTAAGCTAGTCCATCATAACGACTGCACGGTAAACGCTTACCGTGCAGTTTAAGCACTTATTTCTGTAAATTGAAAATCCCCCCTCTTGAATTAACCCCTTCGCGCCTGCATATAGACCCGTACACACTGTAAAAAATAGGCTCACTCATGAAAAAGCTAAAAATCGACATCGTTTCAGACGTAATGTGTCCTTGGTGCATTATTGGTTATAAAAACCTTGAAACAGCATTAGCGCAATTAAGTGACGAATTTTCAGCTGAGATCAGCTGGAAGCCATTTGAGTTAAACCCAGATATGCCAATTGAAGGGCAAGATTTAAATGAGCATTTACAACAAAAATATGGCCTGAGCGAGGAGCAAGGCGACGAAAACCGCAAACGTATTTTAGAGATGGGTGAAAAAGCAGGCTTTACCTTTAATTTTGACGGTAAACGCATCATGATCAATAGCTTTGACTTACATCGCTTACTCACTTGGGCTGCCACTGAAGGCAAACAAACCGAGCTAAAACTCGCTTTATTTAAAGCCCACTTTACCGATTTAATTTTCCTTAATGAGCAAGACAACCTACTTGATGTAGTACAAAGTGTTGGTCTTGATAGAGCCCGCGCAAAAGAAATTTTAGACTCAGGCGAGTATTTCCAAGAAGTACGCAGCGAGCAAAATGCGCTACAGCAAATGGGCATTTCCTCAGTGCCAACCTTTATCATTAACGATCAATACGCCCTCACTGGCGGCCAGCCAAGCGACGCATTTGTGCAAGCATTTAAACAAATCGCCGAGCAAGAAGCGTAATAAAATGACAAGCGACGCAATTTACCTGTTGCGTCGCTTTTTAACTAACTTTCTTCTTTAACTTAGTGCCCCCCGTTACATTCCTTTACAGACTGACGTTGCTATTTTTATTGTGATTTTATAACTCGTGTTATCCTTAACAAAAAACAGCGAGGCATATCTGCTGCGCCAATTATAAAAATGGAGAACGTATGAGTAATTCTTTCAAAGTACCGCATACTTTGATTTTACTGCTAGGTATGATGGTCACTGCGTTAGTTGCTACCTGGTTAGTACCACAAGGTTTTTTTGACACAACACTCACCGAGTCTGGTCGGGAAATGGTCCTTGCGGGCACCTATCATACGGTCGCTGAACGTCACTATCTTACCCCTTGGGATTTATTAACGGCGATTCCGCGCGCCTTTGCTGCGGCGCAAGATGTGATCTTTTTTGTCTTGATTGTTGGCGGTGTACTGGCCATTGCCCGTGCTACCGGCACGGTTGATGCGTTGATTGGCCGTTTACTTGAGCGCCATGGTAAAAAGCCGCAACGACTTATATTTATGGTGGTTTTTTGTTTTGCCTTAGCATCAAGCAGTATTGGTACAGCGGGTGAATATATTCCATTTGTATTAATATTAGTCGCTCTTTGTAAAGCTATGCGCCTTGATGCAATGACAGCAGTAGGGATGATTGTAGCCGGTTACGGGATTGGTTATGGCGTGTCTGCGTTTAACCCATTCACAGTGTTAATTGCCCAGCAGATTGCTGAAATTCCTGTTTATTCTGGTTTATGGTTGCGCTTAGCGATATTTGTGCCCTTTGTACTAATTGGTTTTCATCATGTGTGGCAGTACACTAAAAAGGTGGCCGCCGATCCAAGTAAATCCATGATGCTTGATGTGCCTTGCCCTCTCAATGATCAAGCAACACCGCATTACCCTGAACTTGCACTGCGTCATAAATTAATTTTAGGTAGCTTTATTGTCACGCTAGGTGTTGCTGTATGGGGTATTGCAACCAAAGGCTGGTACTTATACGAATTAGGCGGCGTGTTTATCGCGTGGGGTGTGTTGATCGCTATTCTGGGCCGTTTATCTGCCGATGATGCTGCAAACCGCTTTATTGAAGGTGTTTCAGATCTCGTCACCACCGCTATTTTAATTGGTGTTGCCCGTGGTATTGCTTTAATCCTTGAAGATGGGCAAATATTGCATAGCTTAGTGCATGGCATGTCACTGCCATTATCTTATGTGAGTGCTGAAATATCAGCCATTGGCATGTTAGTAATTCAAACAGTGCTTAATACCTTTATTCCGTCAGGTTCTGGGCAAGCGTATGTCACTATGCCACTTATGGCACCACTGGGCGATTTAGTCGGCGTGCCACGCCAAGTTGCAGTGCTTGCGTATCAATTTGGTGATGGCTTTTCAAATATGATTATCCCTACCAATGCGGTATTAATGGGAATTTTAGGCATGGCGGGTGTCCCTTATGGGCATTGGTTCCGTTTTTGTTTACCACTATTACTTAAATTGATGTTAGCAGCATCGATTGTGCTCGTACTTGCAGTGATGTTTGGTTATGGTTTGGATGTACAACCAAGTGCCGTTGGCAGCTAAAGTTACTGGATACTTAAACGAAAAAACCACCTTTGTAGGTGGTTTTTTCGTTAAATCGAAGTCACTCGTTTTTCTAGCTAACTTTACTCTTACGTTCTATAAAGCACTTTTATCACATGCCAACCAAATTTAGTTTTTACTAAATGTGGTTCTAATATTTCTGCGCCAAAAGCCACTTTATCAAATTGCGGAACCATTTGGCCACGTTTAAATTCGCCTAAATCACCCCCTTTTTTACCCGATGGGCAAGAGGAATGTTTTTTAGCGAGCACATGGAACTTAGCGCCTTTTTTTAACTGCTGAATTATGTCTTCGGCAAGTTCTTTATGCTTAACTAAAATGTGTAATGCGTGTGCGGTGCTAGCCATGATCTATCTCTACAAAATTAAACTGAGGGGATTTTATCATAATAGATAAAAACTAGTCATTATCACTGGCCATAATAGCCAATTAAACGAATCGCGAATCCTACTTCGTCGCGATAATTGAGTTCTTCTCGGTATTCTATAAACGGCTCTAATTCATAAAACAGCCAACTGTATTTTACTTGCTGCCGGTAACGGTACGATACTGTATAGATAGTAAAGTCATCAAAACTATTCTGTACATTGGCACCAAACACTGCGGCTCGCTGCGCATCGGGTATATAACTTAAATAAACACCTGAGCGCATTTCGCTATCTATTTCGTCATCAATTTCACGGTAATTAGCAGAGACATTCAGCGAATAAAACTCATTGATCTTAGTATCACTGGAGAGCTTAATAAAGTAACCAAAGCCATCAGAGAAGTAATACTCTAAGCCGGCAGATGCAAAGTACTGCGTTTGATTAAATGTTTTATTCCAACGAAGTGCACTGCGTCCATAAAGTTGGCTACGTGATATGCCAACACGATTATCAACCTCTAAGTTAGCGGTACGCTCAACTAAAAATTGCAGCGCAGCATTTATGTCTTCAGTACCATTGTTTTGATTAGCTGGGGAGTCGGTTTCAAAAGGCAACCGGCTAAATTCGTCAGCGTCATTATCTATTATTAGATTTAAGCGGTTTTCCCAGCTAGGTAAGCTTAATGATACTTTAAAGCGTACTTCTGTTTCAGCTAGATCAGCACTGCGGGGAAGCCAGCCTAACCGCAAAAAACCTCTCGCATGGGCTTTGTTTGGGTTAACCTCTTCACCGAGTAAATCGTCTAACCACTGGGCGGTATTTTGCATCCGCAGATTAATTCTGTCGCGAACATCTACCACGATTGCAGAGTCATCATGGGTGTCATTTTGAGCATATAGTCCAGCACTAAACACTAAAAACAGTATATTAAGTTTAACCAAATAACCTGCCAACAGTCCGCCTTGTAAAGAAATTATAAGTAGTGGTGATCATACTCATGACTTGGGATCACGCAATAATTATATTTTCCAAATAAGCGATACCGGTTAAGTGCAATGGCATCATACCCCCAGTTGCGTATCCGTTTCGGTATTATTCGTAATATGTTAGCTAAGGGCCATGGCCAACCCAACTGTGAAACAACATTAATCACACCATCACTTTTGGTAACACACTGATTATTTTCAACATAGATCATGGTTTTAAAATTAGCTGTTGGGTAACCAAAGTGCGTGAGGATTGCTTGGCCTTTTAAAGACTGCACACTGCATAATTTAAAACACAGCTTTTTATCGTGCTTAATAATAAAATTACACCATGCATTACAAAGCTTACACTGCCCGTCAAAGAGTATTATTTTATTGTTTTGCATAAGCTGTTGAGCATTTATTTCACACATACTTAGCCTTTAATTGAACGTTTATATCAATATTTATTTAGCCCTACTCACACCAACGTCCTTGTTTTTGCATTATCAACAATAAATGCGCGGCACTCCACGAGAAATTAGGCGCGCCTTGTTGTTCGCCCGTCAAAGGATTGTAATTTTCGCGAATAGGAGCACTGGCCAATAAGCCATCAGCATGAGTAAGTAGTTGCTCACTGAGTTGCTGCGCCTTTTCACAATAACCGTAATGACTCATACCCACCAAACCAAAATACAGCTGATCAAGCCATACTCGACCTCGCCAATAGATATCTGCACCAAAAGCAGGGTTGCTCAAAGCCGCGCTGCCAAGTGGTACGTAGGTATTGAACTCTTTTTCATCAAGCATTACATCAACCACTTGCTGCGCTTGTTCAACCGTGGCTACTTGATTAAATAGCGGCGACCAGCCTTCAGGGCCTTTACCGCGCTTAACTAACGGCTTGCCTGCACAGCCACTTGCTAACGGTTGTGGTGCTATTTCAATGTCATAATAATAGCCAGTTGTTCTATCGAACATACATCGATTTATATACGCTCTTAGTTTGGTTGCTTGTTTTAAAAAATAACTCGCTTGGCGAGGATAATTCAGCTCTTTAGCAATTTTACTTAAATAGCGATTATCCGCTGCCATGTATGATGCCTGATCGACTGATTCTTGCAGTAATGAGTAGCCAATCAAACGCCCCGCTTTATCAAAATTTTCGGCAAAACCTACGTGCCAATCAGTGGCTTTACCGCCATTTTTTATATACTTCGCGAGTTGTTCACTGCTAATGAAACCAAACACCGCTGCATCATCTCGGCCCGACTCCCACGATGCCGCTGTTTGCGCAGGGATCTTTATCTGTTTTTGTGGATGGGCGATAAGCTGATCCTTATAATTTTCAAGACCACTTTGCGCAGCCCAACCCGTTGCTGTTTGCACCTCAAAGCGTAATTTACCGTCATCCGTTGTATGGGCCTTATCAACTGTTGCGCCATACTCTGGCACACCATTGCCATTGTGATCTCGATTAGTTAGCCACCAGTTTCTATAGCTGACCAACTTTGGGAATATTTCCGCAAGCCACTGCTTATCATTTGTGTACTCATAAACTTGCCACACAGCCCAAGCGGCTAAACTGGGTTTAGTATTACGTTCGTTCCAGTTAGTCCCATCACCACCCCGTTCAGGGCTTAAATTATAAGCCACTAAATCAGGAATAAACCCTACATCCCACGGTCTTACAGCATCATTTGCTGTTATTTGGTGCTCAAATACCGCATTGAGATTTTGCTTTGCGAGTACTGGGTGAAAAGTCGCCAGGGCAAAAGCGTGCTTATAACTATCCCACGGCCAAGTCTGATTACCGGAAAACCAGCGTCCCGTCACGGCAGGACTTACGGTATCAAAGCCAACAGCACCGGCTTTAGAACGCCAATTACCAATCAAGGTTTCAATACTTTTGACGGCTAACTTTTTATGCCTTTCATCGGCACTGGCTAACGGGCGCAGCGCACTATTAATATACCCTTGCCAACGCGTGGCACTGCGGGCTAAATACAGCTCGGGCTGGTTTAAAACATCTTTTATAATAGCCTGCTCGTTTGCCGCTTCTTGGCTATTTAATAAGTACGAATAAGTTGTGTAAAACGTGGTATCGCTATCAATTGTTGTGTCACTTGCATAGCTTAATGCTTCATGAGTGGTGTTGACTGATAGCGTTTTATGCAATTGTAACTGCGAGCTGCCAGAAGTTAGTAACTGGCCATGTGCACGCACTTTGCCAAACTTTAGCGTGATAGTATTATCACTCACTTGCCATTGAGGTAACAGTTGCGGGTATACTTCAAAAGGTGAACGCGCATCTTTTGCGATACCGTCTTGAGCTGTTAACTTACTCACTAACCGCCCTTCCCAGCGCAAAATGAGTGGTTTTTTGGTTGTGATCTGTGTTTTAACTAACGAAGTACGATTACTTACAAAACGTAACTCCATGCGAATACTTACGCCATCACCCGTTAATTCTTGCACTAAAGCACCCGGCAAGCTGTAACTATTCATGGCGAGTTTAACTTTATGACTTTGGTCTTTATAGACGCTGAGCTTTTCTAAATAAGGGGCGATAAAATTAAGGTATTCTTCGCTAATAATTGCAGGCCCGGTAAAGCTTCCGATATTGTCATCGCTTGGCAGTAAATGACCATGCCATGCACCTAAGTCAAATAATGGACTAAAGCGTTGATGCTCGCCTCTAGCAAAGTCTTGCATATAATATGGACTTCCCGTGCGATCAATTAAATTTTTATAATGACTATTTTCACCGCTCACTGGGTCATTTGCTGTGGCTTGTAAGCTCAACATCAGCATGGCAGCTATTAAAATAAGTCGCTGTTTAAGTTTCACTGTGGGTATCCTTATTATTTCGCGCTAGAAGGTAAAAACCAAAGCCAGTGAAAAGCGCGATCATTGCAAATAATAGCCACATGAGTGCCGGACGTTGCAGCTCTTTCACTAAGTAACCATAGCTCCAACCTGATAAAAAACCAGCAAATAAAAAACCCAGTGCCATAGATACAAAATAATAACCCATAAACATTGCAGCGCTATCTTTAGGGGCAATACTGGCAACATATTCTTGGCTTTTTGGCGAGGTGAGCATTTCACCCAAGGCAATCAATAAAATAACCGTGATCATGACCGCTCCGCCCAGTTGCGTCATTAATAAACCCGCGCTCATTAGCAATAACACTAAAAAAGCACCCGCAGTAACAATCAAACCACTGATCAAAACCGATATCACCTTAAATCTTTGGCATTTTACACTAACGATTATTTGTAATAATACTATGGCCGCAAAGTCTAAATTAATCAGGTACTCGGGATTAACTTGTCGGTAAACCAGCCATTGCTGGGCAAGTTGTTTACTTTGTTGCAGGGTAAAGTCGCTAGTCGCTATTTGCTCAATAAAAAGCGCTATTTCGCTCACTGGCACGTTTACTTTTAAATGCACTAATTCAAGGCGTATTGCTTCAAGCTCAGTGCTCGCTAAAGGTGATGAAAATGCATAATTGACTGATAGAAGCTGAATTTTTTCACTCAATGCTCCACTATCAACAAACGCAAAAAAATCCACTGTTGATTGACCAAAGCAACTGAGTAAAACAACTAAGTCTTGAGTGTTTGTATAATCGCGTATAAACAACGGTAAAGTGTAAAATAGCTGATTATACACAGTCCAAAACCCTGTCAATATGGCTAAGTACAAGGCAAAATTACGGTTACTTACCCGCACCGGCTGTAAGTGCCAGTTATGGCTTTGCTTAGTACTGACACTTTTATCCCACAACCAGTTTGTCCCTAACCATAGAGCAATTAATACAAAAGCTTGCGTATAACTGAGCCAACTCACGCCTGCGGTCATTAGAATAATCACACAAGTAAATAACAACAGTGCAAAGCGGCTGTTGCCTAATACTTGTTGAGCTTGTTGTAATACCTGCTTAAGGCTGGTATTTGCTTGCGAAGATGGGGTTGTTTCGCGATAAAATAGCAGCGGAATAAAGTTAAGCAAAATCCACACGGCCGACATTACAAATACCGCATCCCAGCTGATCGCACGCATATAACCGGCGACTAATGGGCCAATAAAGCCGCCCAAATTAACCATAGTGTAAAAAATACCAAACCCTAGGCCACGGTTAGTATCATTCGTGCTGCGACTTATAGTACCAACCACCACAGGTTTAAAACACGCCGCACCAAATGCCACCAACATTAAAATCATAAAGAACGAATTAAAGTCAGTTACTTGGCCTAAAAAGTAGTAACCTGGCGCCATAATTATAAAGGAAATTATAAACAGCCTTTTATAACCATACCGATCAGCCAGCGCGCCTGTTAACACCGGTAATAAATATAAAAAGAAAGGAATAATACCTTGCACAGCACCACGCTGTGCATCATTAAAGCCCACCCCACCTTGTTCAACTGGGGTAGTCATATAGACAGATGAAACCGCAAAAAAGCCATACCAAGCTAAGCGCTCAAAAATTTCCATGGTGTTTGCAATATAAAATGCCACACCAAAGCCTTTATTAGCTGGGGTTTGCTTACTCTGCTTTGCTGCTGAGTTGGTTGTTATTGGTATTTGATTATTATTCATAGTTTACTTTCACAATTAAACACAGTATTTTATATTGCATACAATATACACATAAAACAACTATAATTATGAAAAAACTCTCACTCACTTTGTTATTACTGTTACTTGCCGCGTGTCAAAAAGAGCCGCAAGCCGATACTGCGCAGACCGTACAACCACAAACAACAACGTCAAGTGCTATGGAAACTGATCCACAACAGATGCAAGTAGACCTATCAGTACAAGGTTACACCAGTACGTTACACAAAATGGACATTGCATTCTTAGGGAAAACCATCCCCTATACATATAGCGATGGCAAAATTGGTAATAGCCGAGGATATGATTGGTGGGTAAGTAAACACTTTGCACTGAAGAGTGATTTACCAAAAGAAAAAGTAACGCTGTATTTAGCGCTTTTAGAAATGGCTTATCCACACTATGTTGCACTATTCGGTATGGAGCCACCTAATATTGAACGCCAGCGTATCGCTGTAGTGTATGGTAGCAGCCGCGATAGAGTGCGCGAGGCCATGCTTGATGACGGTTTTTTAAGAGGCGTACATAAAACCGCAGGCGGCGAAACTATGTTTTATAACCGCGCAGGATATAACTTCCCAAGCCATCGTGAGCATCACCAACGCTATATTGTCATTCACGAAACCATGCATGCTTTTCACATGGCTTTAAACGGTCATTCAACCTGGGCGCCTAATTGGATCACCGAAGGCTTAGCCGACTCGGTCGCTCACCATGTTTACGATGCCAAGCAAAAACAACTGACTGTGATGGTGTTTGATCGTGCCCCTATGAATTATATTGAGACCGGTTTAAAGCAATATTACAGTGCTGATAAACCCACTCTTGAGCAAATAAACGATGATCCTGCACTTAAACGCGGCCTTAATTTTTTTATCATTCATTACCTTTTAAGCTCTCCAGAACGCGCACAATATTTTGCATATTTTGTGCAGCAACTTAGGCTTGCCAACCCACACAGTGACGCCACGCTCAGCACAGCCAATTCACTCCTTAAACACACTTTTAAAGATTGGCAGGCAATAGAGCAAGGCTTTGCTGACTTTGTGCAAAATATAAAACCCAGTTTTCATATTGTATCAGGCCCGTGGGAGCAAAATGGTAATGCTTATTGGCTACGAAATACAGATTCAAATACCTTATCTCGATTGGATATAAACCCCGCTCTCACTACTGATGTATCGCACCCAGTGATGGACTTTCCCGCACCACAAGTAAATGCGTTAATCGATCTGACAAATAAGCACCAAGTGGCTGCTTTAATTGAATTTGAACCGGCACAATTACAGCGCGGTGAAATAGGCATTGCCATGCAAGGCAAGCGCAGCGAGCAAAACCAACAATACCGCACTACGTTTATTGGTAATGAGCAAGCGAATGACGACCAATTACTAAAACTATTAATAGTAGATGCTGAGCGGTTAATAATAACCGCACGTAATTTCAAGGATTTTCAGCCTGTGCAAATCGCACTTAGTCCTGAGTTAAAAGCCGCTTTAGCTCAACACGCAACACTTGGTTTAAACCTTACATTAGGGAGCAGCCAACTAACGGTGGGCTTAAAAGCGGATAACGGGACGAATATCATTGGGCAAACATTTACCCTTGCTTTATCGACTAAAATAACAGCCGCACTCGATACACAAAAAATCAGCTTATTAAGTAAAAATAACAATCACCAGATCACACCTTACTTATTTGCAACGCCAGCTGGCGATGCTAAATATTTAAATTTAGCAGCACAAAACCAAACACAGCTTACTGATCCGTGGCTATTTACAGGTTATAAATTATTAAATCGAGTGTTTAGAACCTGCCAACAACATCAGCGCAAACTGGTTAATTGCGATGTCGAGCTGAGTAAGTTAATGGCAAAATTACCTCAGCCGAGCAACCATACAGCCATAAATGCTGAACTTGCAGTTATATTTAACCGCTATAAAACCCTATTAGGTAATAGTGGTTTTAGCGCACTCAGTGGTATTAATTCTGGTGTTTACTATCACCACAACAAAGCCTTTTTACGCGTCGAAAACCCTACCGATTTTGAGCTGCAATTGGCCGCCCAAGTTAGCTTTGCAACTGCAGGTAAGGTGCTTAACAAGCACCATCTCCGTCAGCTCTTAAAACCCGGTATCCACAACATTCACTTACCAGCGTCAACACAAGCTCAAACAATTGTTGTCGAACAAGATCTTAATTGGCAAGGATTAAATAAAACCCGTGAAATTAGTGCTGCTAATGTCCCTTTCAACGGAGTTGGGATGACACTCACTCAGACTAAAAATAACGCGGGTGATTGGCTATTTACCGCGACCCTATCAGGCCCTTATTCAGGTGCGACAACGGGGCAAATAACACTGACAGCTACGCCCTTTATACAGCTTGAAAGTGTAATGACACAAAAACACCCTGTGGAGATTGCGCCTTATGCAGTACAAAACTATCAATTTAAATTCACAGCGAGTAGCGAACCGATGTTGATCACCGTCACTGCGTTATTAGATGTCGATGGGGAGGAGATCCGACTTATCAAACGGATAAACTTATAATTTAGTTAGCAGCTAAGAAATAACCTCTTAGCTGCTTTGCTTTAGCCACAACTCAACGACCCGTTGGCACGTCCCTAATATCGCCAAATGCTTTATAAATAAAGACAAAATAGAATTTAGTCCGTAAAATTAGTATCCTTGATTTTAGTCATGGTTACATATATGATAATGCCTATCATTTACAATCATCTTTTCGGATCCACTTTCATGAAAGCATTATTTAAATCAGCAACAACCTTAGGTGTGAGCCTTCTTTTAGTATCAGCATTTGTTGCGCAACCTGCATTTGCTAATGGCCCTATTGGCGAACATGTAAATCACTTACAAGCAAATATCAAAGATTACTCAGAAGAAGTTGAATGGATGATCGGCAAAGTCGATACCATGGTAAGCGACTATGAAAGCAAAGGCGTAAAAGCAGTAAAAAGCGATGACCTAATCGAGTATTGGGAATCAGTGAAGTTTCACAGCGCGATTGAAACAAATTTTGTGCCGGTATATGCGTCAATCTGGCAAGGTATTTATGGCGTAAAAATGGCCATTGATAATAACAAGCCGGCGACTGAAGCTCGTAAAGAACAACAAGCGATGAATGCTGCCTTGTGGCAAGGTCTTGGCGCAGTTAAACTAGCGGCGCAATTTCAACAAAAAGGTTTGCTTGCAAACGTTAAAGCAACTGCAACCACAAGCATGACTCAAAGTGCTACAATCGATGAAATTAAACATAAACTTGATCGTGTCATTGCCAAATATGCAGAGCGTTTAAGTGATGAAGCAACCAGCATTGTGCACGATACTTACCTTCACCTATTTGAAGGTGTTGAAGGCACACTTATCGAACAAGATGCCAAACTTGTTGAAATATTAGAAAAAGATTTTAACGTGACACTGCCAAAAGCAATTTCAGATAACAAAAGTGTTGATGAAGTACGCGATGTGGTAAGTAGCATGCACACTAAATTAGACCGCGCCAAGGTATTACTCGAAAAAGCCGAAAAAGCACGTAAGGATGTATTTTAAGTGAAGCGTAGGACCTTTATACAAGGCCTAGCTGCGTTTGGGGCAATCGGTGCATTACCATTGCCTCTTTCTCGCGCACTAGCTGCCAACATAGCAAACCCAGTTTCTGTTGATGACTTACCTAAACTTGAAGGTGAGCTGACCTTATACCTAGGTCGTGGTGAAGGTGGTTTGTATGAAAATGTGCTACAAGCAATTCAAGACAGAAACCCCAACTTTAAACTAGGCATTCGTCGTGGTCCTACAGCAGCTTTAGCCAATACCATTGTTGCTGAAGCAAAAGCAGGGGTGCGTAGAGCCGATTTGTTTTGGGCTGTTGATTCTGGCGCTATTGGCTTGGTTTCAGATGCCGGCCTTGCACAACCTATTCCGAGTGATTTATCAGCGCAGTTGCAACCACAGTTTCGCTATAAAGATTGGGCCCCTGTCACCGGTCGTGTGCGCACCATACCCTATAACACTTCGCGTTTGACCAAAGAGCAAATTCCAACCAGTATTATGGACATTGCTGATAGTGACTTAAGCATTGGTTGGGCACCTGCGTATGCATCGTTTCAATCATTTGTAACGGCAATGCGTATTCTCGAAGGTGACGATAAAACAGCGAAATGGCTGAAAAAGATTAAGAAGCGTGCTAAAACCTATGCCGGTGAGTTGGGTGTAGTAATGGCCGTTGAACGTGGTGAAGTGGATATTGGTTTTGCTAATCACTATTACACCTTACGTTTAAAATCAGGCAAACCAGATGCCAAACTTGATTTAGCATTTACCCAACAAGATGCTGGCTGTTTAGTCAATGCATCAGGTATTTTGGCATTGAACGACGACCCTCTTGCCACTCACTTTATGCGCTATTTATTAAGCATCGAAGTGCAAGGTTACTTGGCTCGTGAAGCCTATGAAATTCCGCTGGTAAATGGTGTCCCTCTACCTGAAGGGTTACCATCTTTAGCCAATATTTCACCACCCAAAGTGGACTTAACACAGTTAGCTGATCTTCGGCCAACCATAGCTTTGATGCGAAATAGCGGCGTACTGTAATGCGACTACCAGCTTCTTACCCAATGGCGCTGCTTGCAGCGCTTATTGTTTTATCTCCTATCTTTATTTTAATAACGCTGGCCACTGATGCCAGCTCTTTGTTTGATAATCATAATTTAAGTATTCTCGGCAATACTTTGTCCTTGATGGTATTAACGGTCATTGGTTCTATTTTAATCGGAGTACCGTTAGCATTTATCAGCGCTTATGTGCGCTTACCGTTTAAAAAAGTATGGTTGGTGTTTTTTGCCGCGCCTCTAGCCATTCCCAGTTACATTGGTGCATTTACGCTTTATGCGGCTTTTGGCTCCGGCGGAGAGATACATAATCTACTTGGTATTGAACTGCCATCGATGGATGGACTCAGCGGCGCAGCTATTGTCATGACTCTTTACACATTTCCATTTGTAATGATGACTACCCGCTCATCTTTACTTAGTCTTGATGCAAGCATGGTTAATGCGGCCCGCACCTTAGGTATGTCGATGACCGAAAGTGTATTTAAAGTCATTTTACCCCGTGTAGTAAATGGCATTGCCGCAGGTTCGTTATTGGTTGCACTGTATACTTTGTCTGACTTTGGCACACCTGCAATGATGCGCCTTGATACCTTTACCCGGGTTATTTATGTCGAGTACAATGCGTTTGAGTTAAGTCGTGCAGCAATGTTATCGTTACAGTTGTTGGTGATTGTGGGCTTTTTACTGTTGATTGAGTCACAAATTAAAACGGCTAGCGAACGCCATGGCCGGCCATTAATTTTGTTTCCTAGTAAGTTGCAACTAGCGGCTATGTTTGCCACTTTTGCGCCTATTTTATTATTAGCCATTGGCTTACCTCTGGCGATATTTTCGCTGTGGTTAGCACGTGATGGCTTTAGCTCATTTGATTTTAGCATCGCGTGGAATTCAGCGTATGCCTCAGCCATTGCTGCAGTGGTTGCGGTGATTGTAGCTATCCCTGTTGCCCATGCTGCACTTAGCGGTAAAGCGGGTCGTATCATGGAGCGTGTTACTTACTTTGGTTTTGGTATTCCAGGTATTGTAATGGGCACCGCGCTAGTTTACGGTGGTTTGCAATTGCCGTTTTTATATCAAACATTAGGGCTGTTGATCATTGCCTATATGCTGCGTTTTTTACCCTTAGCGGTAGGCTCTGTGCGCACTAGCACTGAGCACCTTGATCCAAGTTTAGTTAAATCTGCGCGGGTCTTAGGCGCCAGTCCGCGCGAAGCATTTACCCGCATAACTTTACCACTAACAATGCGTGGGATCATAGCCGGTGCCGCTTTAGTATTTTTAGAATCCATGCGTGAATTAGAAGCAACCTTATTACTTGGCCCAACTGGCTTTGAAACACTATCGACTTATTTATGGCGTGTTTATGAGGCGGGCTATTTTGGTCGTGCTGCTATTCCTGGGTTATTGTTAGTACTGATTTCTGCGTGCGGTTTAGCTATTATGATGTCTGGCGAAAAACGTAACCAACTCGAACATTGAGGATTTAAATACAAATGCTATCTGTAAGCCAGTTGTCTATAGATTATGGCAGTAACCGTGTAGTAAGCGACCTAAATTTGTTGCTTGGTGAAAGTGAAATTCTCATGCTAGTAGGCCCTACGGGCTGTGGTAAAAGCACAATTTTACAAGCGCTCGCCGGACTAATTCCTATTAGCGAAGGTGAAATTAACTTAGGTAAATGGCAGGCTACCCCTAAATTGACTGTGCCACCTGAGAAACGCAGCGTAGGTATGGTATTTCAAGACTTTGCGTTATTCCCTCATTTAACCGTTGAGCAAAACATTGGCTTTCGTTTAAAAGATACCGCCGTTGCTGATCATTGGATAGCCCTACTGGGTCTTGATGACTTTCGTCATAAAAAGCCAGCCACCCTTTCAGGCGGTCAAAAACAACGAGTTGCACTAGCACGTACCCTTGCCCACCAACCTGACTTTGTGTTACTTGATGAGCCGCTTTCAAACCTTGATGCGGCACTAAAAGATATGCTGCGCTGGGATATCCGAAATGCCCTGAAAAAAGCTGGCGTGCCTGCAATTTGGGTGACTCATGATCAAGAAGAAGCTTTATCAATAGGCGATCGTGTGGGTGTGCTCAAGGCCGGAAAAATCCAGCAACTTGATACTCCTGAGCGTTGTTTTAGTGTGCCCAACAATCGCTTTGTTGCACGTTTTTTAGGTGAAGCAAGTTTCATTAACGGTTTTTTTGATAATAATCAAGCAACTACAGCCATCGGCAATGTGCCCGCTCACGGCGTAGATTGCCAACAAGGTGAGGTGGATGTCCTACTTCGCCCCGACGATGTAATGCTAGTACAAGGTGAGATCGGCAACAACGGTGTGGTCGTATGGGTACGCTTTGAAGGAGGGAGTCGTTTATGTGCAGTAGAGCTTGCCTGTAAAACAGTGGTTACTAGCCGCGTAAGCCACGAAGTCGTTGTATACCCTGGCGATAGCGTGCACGTATCGTTAAGTACTTCGCATCCACTCGCGGTGTATAAACGAGCAATCTAAACTCACTTTAACGCTTAAGTTACAACACTAAAAAAGCCCATATAGATGGGCTTTGCTGTAGGTGCTTTACTTTTTTAATATGATAATTTTAACGACACCCTTGGCTATTAAAATCAACCACTAGACTTGCACCAGTACTATTGCCCGACACCTTTAAATAACCCCAATATTGGCTTTGATCACTAATATAAATACATTCGCTATTGCCGCTATTACTGGACTGAGCCTGTTCATTACTGCCATTTGGCCAGCTGCTGTTTGAATAACTTAGGCTGATGTCGCCACTGCCATTAGCGGTAGTTATCGCCACACCACTTTGACTTTGTACGTCAGCAATACTAAACCACATAGGATCGCTGTTACCCAAACAAATCACTTCACCGTCATTTAAACGGCCATTGCTACGACTACCTTGGGTAGCACATGCATCAGGTACACTACTACTTACTCCTGTGTATGAAGCGGTTAATTTCACATTATCAAACATGTTATAGCCACGAATCATTACTTGATAAACACCTGCTTGCGCAGGATTTATTACACATTGTTCACTATTACCACCGACATAAGGACGACAATCATAACTATCCATTGTTGGTGTAGCAGCATAACTCACATATAAATCAGCATCGCCCGTGCCACCACTTAAGCTAAACACTAAGTCGCTGGCACCTTGCGGTACATCAAAGCTGAAATACAACAGCTCATCTTGCTCGCCAGCAATAGTCATTGGTTGAGCGTTTATCAACTCGCCGTTACCAACGCTGCTATCCTCTTCAATACTAGCCAATGTTGATGCGGTTTGGCTGGCACCTTGGTTATCAACAACCGTTAACGATACGCTATATTGTCCTGATGTTGTATAAGTATGCACCGGGTTTGCTTGATTAGAACTACTGCCATCACCAAAGCTCCACTGATAACTAACAATTGAGCCGTCACTGTCAATACTGCCATTGCTCGTAAAATTGATCTCATTGTTTTGCATACCGGCATAAGGTCCATTGATGTATGCGATTGGTGGCGTATTAGTGGTTGTACCTGCAACTAAGTCATCACACCATTGTACAAACTCGTTTTCATAATTATTTGCCCACTGCACAGTTTTCGCTTTATAAGCACTCCAATTACCAATGCGTGTATCTGCAAGCATGGCATTAATTTCACTGTAATGGCGTTCGAACATAAAGCGCACAGCTAAGTAACCCCAGCGATAAATACGGTCTTGATCAAAACCGTCATAGTTAGTGGCAAATACTTGCGCTAAGGTATAACGCGAACCATCACTGATGGTATTTTTAGCGGCGTCATTATTATCAAGATTAGCAACATATTCTGCAACGCCTTCTGACCACCACACAATATCTTCAGTTGGTGAATTAAAGTTTCCATATAAGTCAAAACGACCATCTAAGTAATGCACATATTCATGCTCTAGATTCCACACGTAATGCTCAGCATTGGCGTAGCTCGCCTCATAGGCAATAAAATTTGCTTGATTACCCACAACTGCGGGGTCACCTTCTAAATACATGCCGCCATTATTGGTGTTAATGCCAAAAATCGCACCTGCGTATTTACTATAATCATCGCTGCTATCAAATATATTTACTTGTAAAAAACTATTGTTATCATCGGCAACTGGGGCGTTATTGGTGGCAAGTTTAGTGTGAAATAAACCTTCTTCTGCGCCCATTGCAGCACATGCAGCTGTATGTTGTGCTGCAGTCATATTTTGTGAGCGAATTTTAATAGTGCTACTACAGCTATAATTTTGCGAAAGCGCTTGCTGAGTAAGTTCATCAACAAAGCCACAAATACCATAGTCATTACAATCAGCGTAATAACTGACAGAATCTGCCGCCGCAAGCCATACTGCATCACCATAGCCAAAGCTGTTATAAGTACTAAAAACCGCTTTTAAGCCAGTATCAACAGTAGCTTGAATAGCAGTGTCGGAATATTGCTTAAGGCGCGCAAGCTCACTGGCTGCATTAACAATTAAATATTGTGCGTCAGAGTCAATCATCCACTGCTTTTGGGTAAATGCATTCAGCTTAGTAACTAAATCAGTATCGCTAGCTACAGCTGTAACAAATGCATCATTCCACTGGCCGCGATAAAGCAAAGTAAAAATACCATTCACCGCACTGCGTATATTCCATTTTGCAGCATAGCTTTCGTTAAAACGCGTTAGCCACTGTTTCACCACATACAAGTAACGATGTTGCTGTTCAGCGCTGTCCATCGTAATGATCACTTCAGAAAGCGTTTTACCGTGGCCGTCATTATCGTCATAAAAATGGCTGTTGTTTACAAAAGCATCTATCGCATCAATTACGGCAGGCGTAACCCAAGAGCTAAAGCTCACGTTGTCGTTGTAAAATTCCGCATAAAAACCAGCTCGTAAATATAGGAACAATGCCTCGAGTTCAATGTCACCACCGCCAGCATAAGTCTGTGAGAGTGACTTTGCATGATTAGCAACCGCATACATATTATCAGAACTAAATACTAGGCTCTGAGTTGATGCTGATGCACTAAATAGTTCATTAACACAGCCACTACCTTGATTTTTAAGCTCAGTAATAATGCTCGTTGAACTAGCATTAGCCAGTGCATTTAAATCGCAGCTGACTGTGGCCGCTTGGCTACGCATCATTAACATACTAAATTTTTGGGGTTGTGATTGCAGCTGTGCTATTGGTGCTTTTTCATTATGGCCGTGTTCAACGCCATGATGATGCACACGTTCAACAATCGCAGCTTGTGGCTTGAATACGCGCTGATGGGTCGTATTAGCAAGCGCCATAGAGCTTGCCCCTAGTAACGGTAACGCCAAAATCAATCTATTCATTTTCATAATTTACCTTTGATAAATTTTATTATTTCAATCCAGAACGGGTTATCGAGGACGCAATTTGCAACATATAATCGCCATTACATACAATATACTTTGCCTAAAACTAAAAAAACTTAATTCATTAGTTGTAGCAAAATAGAAAACACCAGCACTTTACCATCAAAAAGGGTACATATGTAAAGATATAAATGATAAGGCGACTTTGTGAAAAATCACCCAAACAGTAACGTGTGAGTTAGTAAGCTAGCAGATATAAAAAAGCCAGTACTTTATTATTAATAACAACCACTTTCTAGTTCATTCTTGTTCCTAATACCTAATTACGTAACTTGCTATACACGCTACAATATAATTAACACTTTGATTTAGCGTGAAATATGGTAATTTATTAGTGAATCGCGTTCACTATCATGAGAAGTCGTATGACCCAAAAAAAACATTGGACATTAAAAAGCATCGCCAAAGAATTAGGCGTTTCTAACGCCACCGTTTCAAATGCATTTAATCGTCCAGATCAACTATCAAAAAGTCGTCGCGAGTCTATTTTATTGGCGTGTAAAGAGCTTGGCTATTTTGGCCCCAATAAAGCAGCGCAGTCATTACGCCGTGGTAAATTTAATATTGTTGCGCTGGTATTACCTGACAGTATTGAGTATATGGTGTCGGATCCTGTGGCCAGTAGTTTTATGCGTGGTGTGGCTTCTATCCTTGAAAAAAACAATATTAACTTATTATTATTTTCGGGAAATAGTCAAAACCTTAACAGCGTATTAGATTTTGTTGATGGCTTTATTTGTTATGGCCGTCCGCGCAATCAATCACTTGTAGATCAATTAAAAATTGTACCCAAACATGTGGTTACCGTTGATTTTGATATTGATCGTAATGCCTCAGTAAACATAGATAACGAACAAGCTAGTTATGAAGTGGCCAAACACGTATTAAAAAGCAGTGCTGATCAGGTCGCTATATTGGGACTGCGGTTATTAGATGAAAATGTATTGTGTCGTGTATATGAGCACCATGAATGCGAAGCCGGTCAATCAATTGCACATCAAAGATTACGAGGTTATCAAAAAGCATTAAGCGAAGTTAACATTACCTTAGGTGACGATAGAACTTGGAATATTCCAGAAAGTAGCGAACGTTATGCAAGCATCGCAGCAAAAGAAGCGCTCAACTGCATACCTAGACCCAATGTATTACTTTGTATGAGTGATCTTATTGCCCTCGCGGCAATTCGCGAAGCAGTTAAAATAGGTATAAAAATACCCCAAGAATTGCGAATTGTTGGATTTGATGGCATTGATGAAGCGCAGCGCTCTATGCCAACATTAACAACTATTCATCAAAATAGTGAAGAAAAAGGAGCATTAGCAGCTAATTTATTTATTAGCAAAAAAGAGCAAAAAGCACTTATCAACTACCAATTACAGTTAGGTCATAGTGGCTGATAAGTGACTGATTGTAAGGTTAACTTAGTTTAACAAATCATTTAGTGAGGTGAGTATTTGCTCATTCCCAGTGCGTTCAATTATTAACGCTTCGCGACGTGCAAAATTAACTTTTAGGACAATTTCACTGTCGTTTAATAGCCACTTTAAAGCACAACTATTGTCATCACCTTCAACACTAAACTCACCTGCAAAGGCACTGTGAGTATTACGTATCTCAATTAATTTTAGTAATCCCTGTACAACAGGCTTTGCAAGAGACTGCGCAATGATATCAGCATCTAAATATGGACGATTAATATCACGACCTACATTTGATTTTGCTAGTAACGCCATATCATTTTCAGCTGCGAATAAGCCACCGTAGTAAACTTGTGGTACGCCGGGTGCAAAAAATTGAATCGCGCGCGCAACTAAATAGTCAAAATCATTTGCGCCTAACGCATTGTAATAAGTGCAATTTACTTGGTACAAGTCGACATTACTGGCAGCAGCCCCAGTTGCTTGGCGGCTTTGGTTATTGCTATTTGCATGAATAGTTTCAACTAGATTATCAATTTGCGCTGCATTTAATAATCCTGGCTTATCACCCATTGGACCCGCATCAATAATACCAATGCCATCATGGGTATCGAGTACTGTTAAGCAATTACGTGGTGAAATATTTAACCACTTTACAAGTGCATCACTGTTATTGGTAAATAAGCTGTGCAAAATCAATGGTGGTAATGCGAAGTCATAAACCATATTGACCCGCTTTGCGACGTCAACTTGAGTTTGATAATGGCTGTGGATTTCAGCAATTGTTTCCATACCCAATGCATTAGCTTGCGCCGATAACTTATCTAAATAATCAAACGTTTCATCTAGCATAAAGCAGTTTGTGCCGGCTTGCTTAATCGCGTAACCCGCCGCATCTAAACGAATAATATTAACGTTATTAGCAGAGAACTTCGTTAATACATTATTTAAATACGCAATGCCCGCAGCAACTTTAACATTAATGTCGATTTGATTATCGGTAAACGTGGTCCAAAAATCATACGTTTGACCATCGCCACATGGCATTGGAGTAAAACAACTGCCAGGGCGCGGGCGATAAATCGCTTTTTGCTCGGCGTCGCTCATGCCATTTGGAAAGACATCTTCTTTAGTTAAAAATAAATCCCAAAACGAAGATGCTTTGCCTTTTGCCAGTACGTCCTGAAACTGAAAAGATTGCGCCGATACGTGGTTTACAATCAAATCGGCCATCAGATCATAGTCTGCGCCTAACACTTGAATGTCTTGCCAAGTACCGATCCGTTCATCCACGGCACTATGATCAATAGGGTCAAAGCCTGCATCACTACCATCAATTGGATTATAGAAGGGCAATAGGTGCACACCTCCAAATACGCCGTGTAATGGGCCATTTAAAAGTGTGGTCAATGCGTTGATATCTTGACCAGTGATCCGATCAGCGTATGTGATCAATTGAACTTTATTCTTCATCATTGTGTGATTACCATGTTGAAACTTAATCGATTAAGATATATCTTTAACTAGCGAGTGAGAATTTACAAGTAATTTTTAATAATTTTACATACAAAAATCGTGGCTTACGTAATACTACAATAAGTAACTAACTGACTTACTGAGTGTTAACTGAGCATTTAACGAGGAAAAAAGTACATGACAAAATCACACACACACGTAAGCAGCGACCCGTTGCAACAAATACGCTGGCTTACATATATGATGTTTTTTATGTTTGCCATGACTTCTGATGCGGTGGGCATGATCATACCTGAACTTATAAAAGAGTTTGGTTTAAGCATGACCCAAGCAAGCGCGTTCCATTATGCACCTATGGCGCTAATTGCTTTTAGTGGATTGTTTTTAGGTTTTTTAGCAGACAGTTTAGGGCGTAAAACAACCATCATGCTAGGCCTTTTAATATTTTCGGCGAGCTGTTTCTTGTTTGCGTTTAGCACCAGCTTTACCTTCTTTTTATTGCTACTTTGCTGCATAGGCTTAGCCATTGGTTTATTTAAAACGGGTGCGCTTGCGTTACTTGGTGATATTTCACATAGTAACGAAGATCACACTAAAACGATGAATAAGGTAGAAGGCTTTTTTGGCATAGGCGCCATTGTAGGGCCAGCTCTAGTAGGCGTCTTACTGGTGCAAAATGTAAGCTGGACTTACCTGTACATTATTGCAGGTGTAATGTGTTTAATTCTCGCTTTACTAGCGTGGCGTGCAGACTACCCAGCCGTTGTAAAAACCACAGCAAAGCCCACTTCGCTTGCCACCACCATGAAAATGATCAAAAATCCGTATGCGCTAGGTTTTTCTCTGGCAATTGCCCTTTATGTGGCCACGGAGGTTGCTATTTATGTATGGATGCCTACGCTGTTAAAAGATTACACTGGCTCTTGGCCACTACTTGCAACCTATGCATTGACAATATTTTTTGTACTGCGTGCCGCAGGGCGATTTATTGCCGTATGGTTACTAAACCGCTATAGCTGGCAAGGTGTTATGGCCTATTTAAGCTTAGGCATTGCGCTGTGTTATGTCGGTACATTATTCGGTGGCGTTGATTGGGCTGTGGGTTTATTGCCGCTTTCGGGGTTATTTATGTCGATGGTTTATCCGACTTTAAACTCTAAAGGTATATCCTGCTTTGCAGTGCAACAGCACGGTGCTGTGGCGGGCGTGATATTATTTTTTACCGCACTTTCGGCGGCTTTAGCACCCTTGTTCATGGGTATGATCAGCGATTACTTTGGCCATGTGCGTTACGGTTTTTATTTAGCTACGGGCTTTGCTGTCATTTTATTTTTAGCTATGCTGTTTAATTATTTTAAAGATCCATCAGCAACGGCTTTACAGCAAGATAACCCTGTAACTGAGTAAACCTATATTCTAAGACAATAAAAAATACTTTATAAATCAATGAATGAATAAAAAAAGAGCAAATTAAGCACAAAATAATTTGCTTCTTGTAAAATATTTGTTATTTTTACTTAATCGATTAAGTAAAAATACAAATCCAATTGGGTTCAACACAACGAGGCGTAACCATGACAACACACAACACACCTTTATATTTAATCAGTGCATTAGCACTTGCCGTAAGCCAAGGCGTACATGCGCAACAACAAGATCAAAATTCTCAAGTACAAGCTAACAAAGGTCTTGAAACAATCGTTGTAACTGGTGTACCACGTCGTACAACGATTATGGCATCAAGCGTATCAGTCAGTAGCTTGTCGCTTGAACAGGTTGAAGTGTCTACACCTCGCTCAACCGCTGAGGCGTTTAGAATCATTCCGGGTATTCGCGCAGAATCGACCGGTGGTGAAGGTAACGCAAACATTGCTGTGCGTGGTTTACCTGTGGCATCTGGCGGTGCGAAATTTTTACAATTACAAGAAGACGGTTTACCTGTACTGCAATACGGTGATATCGCTTTTGGTAACGCTGATATTTTTATGCGCTTAGATAATACCGTACAAACAATCGAATCAATTCGTGGCGGCTCAGCATCGACGGCTGCAAGTAATGCACCTGGTGGCATTATTAACTTTATTTCTAAAAATGGTGAAAACGAATCAGGCAGCGTATCAACTACTCTGGGCCTCGATTACGATAGCGTTCGTACAGACTTTGAATACGGTACTTACCTAAGCGATAGTGTACGTTTTCATGTCGGTGGCTTTGTTCGCCAAGGTGAAGGTCCACGCGAAACAGGTTACACATCAAATAAAGGCGGGCAAATTAAAGCCAACCTAACCAAAGATTTTGAAAACGGCTATGTTCGAATTTATTACAAGCATTTAGATGATAAAAGCGTAGGTTACTTACCGATGCCAATGTATGCAAATGGCGATTCTATCCCTGGGTTTGACGCACAATCGGATACACCACACTCGGCATTATTTACAAAAACAGTGCGTCTAAACGGCGAAAACCAAATTAGCAGTGGCGATATTCGCGACGGTATGAACCCTAACGTTGACTCAATTGGCTTTGAAGCAGTATTTGACTTAGATAATGATTGGCGTATCGAAAACCGTTTTCGTAAATCATCTGTAAGCGGTAACTTTAATTCACTTATTCCTGCTGAAGTAGGCAGTGCAACGTCGATTGCAGAAAGTATTGGCGGCGCAGGTGCAACACTCAGCAATGCAAATACTGGGGCTGCATTTAAAGACAATTTAGCAATGCGTATTCATACGTTTGACGTCACAATGAACGACTTTGACTCTATTGTGAACGACTTTAAATTGACTAAATCGCTCGATGACGACACCAGCATTACGTTTGGTTACTACGCATCAACGCAAAACATTGCCATGTCGTGGTTATGGAACTCTTATCTAATGGAGCTTAAGGGCGATAACGCAGCCTTATTAAATGTCACAGCTGCCGATGGTACTGAGTTTTCTGAAAATGGTTTATACGCATACGGAACACCTTTTTGGGGTAACTGTTGTCAGCGTGATTACGACACAGAATACGACACTCGCGCCCCGTACGTTGCATTTTCTACAAAACTTGGCGATGTAAGTATTGATGCAAGTGCCCGTTACGATAGTGGCGAAGCTCGCGGTAATTACGCAGGTGCAGTAACCTCTACAGTTGATATGAATCGTGATGGTGAAATATCCGTTCCTGAACAAAATGTTGCAGGCATTGATATTACTAATGCCAGCCCAGTTAACTACGACTGGAACTACACATCTTATTCAATTGGTGCTAACTATCAAATTGACCCAAGTCTGGCAACATTTGCTCGTATCAGTAAAGGCGGACGAGCGAATGCTGACCGACTTTTATTTGGTAAAGTACGTGCAGATGGCTCTGTTGCGAAAGAAGATGCTGTAGATGAAGTTAATCAATATGAGTTTGGGGTTAAAAAACGTTTTGATTCCTTCTCTGTATTTGCAACTGCTTTTTATGCAGAAACTGAAGAGCAAAATTTTGAAGCTACATCACAAACCTTTTTCGACCGTGAATACGAAGCCAAAGGGATTGAGATTGAATCAACTTACTTCATCGATGCGTGGGATTTTCGCGGTAACTTAACCTGGACCGATGCTGAAATCGTTAAAGATGCACTAACACCGGAAGTAGAAGGTAATACGCCTCGACGCCAAGCAGATTTAATTTACTCACTAATGGCGCGTTATAGCTACGAGAAAGGTGCAGCTGGTGTAAGCTTTATTGGTACTACCGATGCATACGCTCAAGACAACAACGACCTTAAATTTGATGGTTACACCCAAGTAAATGGCTTTGTAAGCTACGATTTATCTGAAAACCTTAGCATCGCGCTTAATGTAAATAACCTATTTGATACAGTCGGTATTACTGAAGCCGAAGAAAGTTCTATCCCAGATAATAATATTATTCGTGCCCGCACTATTAACGGCCGTACAACGTCACTAACACTTAAATACCTATTTAATTAACCGAGCTTTAGTATTTTTAAGCGCTGAATAATGTATTTTCAGCGCTTGATCTCCTAACATCTATTTACCTTGAAAGACTCTCCCACTACTTTTGACCTAGCCCTTGCTAGGTTTTTTAGGATTTACAATATGACCAAATTACTTAGCCTTGGCGAGCTGCTTATTGATATGCTGCCGCAAGATTCTCAAAACAGTGCTTATTTGCCCATTGCTGGCGGCGCTCCTGCCAATGTAGCGGTAGGTTATGCCAAACTGGGCGGCAAAGCGGCTTTTTGTGGCGGTATGGGCGATGACTATTTTGCTAAACAATTAAGTAAATCGCTTGCGCAATATAAGGTAAGTACAGAGTACTTATTTACAATTAAAGACTCTCAAACGGCCGTGGTTATTGTCAGTTTGGATGAAACCGGTGAACGCAGCTTTAATTTTTATCGCCACAATACCGCCGATTTACTGTTAACGAGTGAGCATTTAAACCATATCAAATGGGATGAATTGAGTACCCTACACTTTTGTTCCAACACGTTAACTAATTTAGCCATTGCGCGCACCACGATCAATGCTTTAAAGCTGGCTAAAAAGAACCATAAGCTAGTCAGCTTTGATGTGAATTTACGCTATAGCTTGTGGCAAAATAGCAATGACATTGAGCAAAATGTACACGCGTGTTACGCCTATTGCGATATAGTTAAGCTATCGCGGGATGAGCTAAATTTTTTAGCTGAGCAAACACAGCAAACACCTGATGATTACTTGCAATCGATTCTAGATACGGATGTTAGCTTAGTGTTTTTAACCGATGGTCCCGCGCCTGCAACCGTTTACCATAACGCATTTGCATTTACTGAAGCTGCACCAATTATTACGGCGGTTGATACCACCAGTGCGGGCGATGCGTTTATTGCCGGGGTTTTGTATTATTTAAATCATAATGATGAAAATATATTGCTCACGGATAAACTCAACAATCAGCAAATAGTAAAACGCGCTTTAAATTTCGGCCTTCGCTGTGGTTCAAAAGCCTGTTTAGCCAAGGGAGCATTTCCCGCATTACCAATGTTAGTTGATGTAGTTTAAAAGATTAAAGCCCATGTTAATGCCAGTTAATTAGTATTGACTGGCATGAAACAATAACAGCGCTTGGTATTTACAGTATTTTATAAATACCCTACTCTTCTAGCCACTCAATTGCAGCTGTCGCATTTTCAAAATAGGCCATTTCACCTGATACAACGCGGTTTCCTATTTTAGCAATATTGGACTGCCATTTTTTATTGCCATAAATAGCAACTTTTTTCAGCTCTTTATTGTGTTTTATACCTAACTTTAAATCATCCCATGCGGCTCTAAAGCCACCGCCCTGAAACTCGATACTATCAATGAGTACATTTATTATTGGCTGTTTTACTTGCGATAAGGCTGAATCAATCATCGGGGGGATGGTTTTATAATCTTCGTGAGTAAGCTTGCCAACCGCTTTTAAGGTTAAGAAAAACTCACGGCCTGCGCCTTCAATATCAATAGATAAACCATGGTTTAAATGTGTCATAACTTAGTCTCATTTATACGTTAAGGTTTGAGAATACGTTAAGTTAGATTAATAAATTATGAAGCAAATCAAAATACAGCTGGAAAAGTAAAAAGTGAGCATTTGCTCACTTTTTATATAAGCTTTAAGGGTTTTCCAAGCGATGAATTTGCTTATCTGCATCCGTTAAATGACCTGTTTTAAGCCAAACTTTTGCGCCTTCACTGCCTGCTTTAGCATTAACCATGCTGTTTATGGGAACTCTTAACCAACTGTTTTTTACAAGTGTATCGCCCTGCTCTTCAAGTGAACCTTCAAGTACTAAAAGCTCAGCCCCACCGGGTGCATTTATCGCTATCTCGGCGTTCGCTTTAAAATGCATTAAACTCACCTCTTCAAAGGCGTCTTTATAAAGAGGAGCTACATTTACATCACTAAACTCAGCGTGAGGAACACCTTGCATGGTATTAGTTTGTAAACGTACATGCTCTCTGTCCTCTGGCTGAAACTGCCATAATTTTACAAATATAACGCAGCCGCTTTCGGAGCCTGGAGTATGCTTTGATTCGGGCGGATTACGAATATAAGAACCCTTGGGGAAATCACCATGTTCATCTTGAAAAACACCTTCAAGCACAATAAATTCTTCACCGCCGGTATGTGTATGGGCAGAAAAATGGCTATTTGGCGCATAACGTACAATGCTGGTTGCGCGTGCAACCTCATCGCCTACTCTATCAAGTGGACGCCTATCAACACCCGCCATCGGTGACGCTATCCACTCGAGTGATTCACTGTGCACGACAACACGTTTGCTAAAGTCTGCTGCAATTTTCATATTTGCCTCCAAATTATAAATCTATTTAGCAATACTTGGACGCTGCGCGACCTTTTGTTGCCATGCAATTAAATGTGATAGCTCACTTGGAATAACAATTTGTGCAAAGCCTGCAAACACCAGACCGGCGTACAAAGTAATATCTGCAACAGTAAATTGCTCACCGGCAACATAAGCAGAATTGGCTAACACTGTATTAAAATAAACAAAACCTTGGTGCGCTTTTTCACCTTGCTTTGCTCCCCAAGCAACATTTTGATAGGTTTCAAGTGCTGGGCCTAAACCATCCGTTGCATGATGAAAGTAACTGGCTACCGCATCAAGGACCATTGACTCCGCACGCTTTTGCATCATATTAATCACCGCGCGTTCTTTTGCCTCAATACCCGTTAATGAAGGGCCAGCAAAAGTGGTATCAATATATTCAGTAATCGCGGTGCATTCCGCTATATATGTCCCGTCATCTAGCTCTAAAACAGGCACGCCTGCTAAGGGGTTTTTAGCTAAAAAGGCTTCAGTACGATGCTCACCATTTAATAAATCAACAGCAACAAATTCAACTTTGTCAGTCGCATTTTTTCAGCAAGAGCAATACGTACACGTAATGGATTAGGAAAGTTTTCTACGTCATAAATTTTCATAATTATCTCTTTATATTTTTAACCACAGTTTGAACTAATATTGGTAAGATCAAGCCCACCTACCTACTGATAGGTAACTTATATTAAGATCTCGATCTTTGCAAACTAAAAATAAAAGAGCTTGAAAATAACTACCTACTGGTTGATAATTTTTTGCAGCGATATGAAGGAAGTTTTAAAATGACAAAAAAAGCAGCCCTGTTAAAAGCAGCAGAAAATAAGGTTAGACTTGGTGGCTATAGCAATTTTAGCTTTAGAGAGTTGGCGAATGAAATTGGTATTAAAAGTGCGAGTGTGCATTATCATTTTCCAACCAAAGCTGATTTAGGTGCTGAACTCGCGCATCAATATACGGATGCCTTTATCGCTGTGCTTGGCGAACCGGAGGCACACAAAGCAAACGGTAAAAACCCTATTGATATTTACACGCAATTATTTACAAACGCGTTAGTTATAGATAAAAAGATGTGTTTATGTGGCTTACTTGGCGCACAAAGTGACAGTCTTCCTGATAAAGTGCGCGATGAAGTAAAACGCTTTTTCATTAAAAACTTAGCCTGGTTAACTCAAGCACATAAAATAAATGGAGAGCTTAATCCTGAACGTGCCGCGATTAAAACAGTGAGTTTATTAGAGGGCGCGATGATGATCAGTAACACCCTTGACGATATTAGTTACTTTGAACAAGCCATTTTCTAACAGGCATTACGTCACTTTAGAACTATAAAAAAAAGCGAGCTTTACAGCTCGCTTGTTACGTCATTAATACACTGCAGTGTATTAATTTACACGCACTTTATGTTTTGAATGTACTATAGCTAGTGCAATAAATCCTACCACAGCAACCACAACACCAATTGGTTTGCCCATATCACTTGATAAGTTAAGGCCAATTGCAGCGGTCATGATGTACGATAACGTAACGGCTGTAGCTATTACTGCAGGAATACTCGCAATCCAATGGAATGTTCCACGGTCAAATAAGTACTTAGTCGCAAGCCATAACACACTCGTAGAAAGCAGCATGTTTGAAAATGCGAAGTAGCGCCAAATAACAGAGAAATCGAGTTTTGTCATAAAGTATGCGATTGCTAAAATTGGCACCGCAAGCAATAAACGATTACGCAAACTTTGCGGAATATTAAACGCATCAACCACGGTTAAGCGCAGTGAACGAAACGCCGTATCACCTGAGGTAATTGGGAATACTGCTACTGCAATAATCGCCATAATTCCACCAAACACACCTAAATAACTGTTTGCTATATGATTAACCACTAAACCTGGGCCGCCTAAATCAAGCATTGCTTTTAAACCTGCATAGCCTTCTGGGAACGCAGCAATACCAGCCAGTGCCCATACACAACCAACAATACCTTCACACATCATTGCGCCGTAATAAACTGGACGAACGTATTTTTCGTTAGTTAGGCAACGTGCAATAATTGGTGCTTGCGTAGAGTGAAAACCACTAATCGCACCACAGGTTATGGTAATAAACAATAATGGCCAAGTAGGTAATCCATCTGGATTTGGAGTTAAAAAGTCGTGGGCATGATCAGCTTCAAAATACGCTAAAAAATCACCTGCTACTGGTAAATGCGGCGCATTAATTAACAGTGATACAGCAATTGCAACTGTCATCACAATCATTAATAAACCAAAAACAGGGTAAAATTTAGTAATGATTTTATCAATTGGCAGTAAAGTAGCTAAAAAATAATAGGCCAAAATTGCCAAAACCCAAAAGGTATTATTGGCAAATATAGTATCTTTAAATACGTCTAAGTTACTTAATAATCCAGCGGGGCTCATTATGAATACCACGCCGACAAAAAACAGTAACATCGCCGTAAATATTAACATAAAGCCTTTAAATACAACGTTATAATATTTACCTGCAATTTCTGGTAAGCTTTTGCCATCCTCTTTGATACTCATAACACCTGAGTAAAAGTCGTGTACAGCTCCACCTAATACATTACCGAGTACGATCCAGACCAAAGCAATTGGTCCATATAGAGCACCTAGAATAGGGCCAAATATTGGGCCTACCCCTGCAATATTTAAAAACTGAATTAAAAACGCACGAACAGGATGAATTGCAACATAGTCAACACCTTCGCTAAAGCGTTTTTGTGGTGTATCAATGGTGGCGTCCATACCAGCTTGTTTTTCTACAAAGGGACTGTAGAACTTGTAACCTAATATTAAAATAGTCAGGCAGATAAAAAAGATGATCATAAGCACGTTTCTCTTTTTGTATTTGTATTATAGAGCGCGTTGTCAGTCGCCCCGAATTTCAAACTATGGGTAATCGTTGAACGTTAGCAGAGCCTGTTAAAATCCACAATACGACTATCTGATAATATTATTAGATGTTTGAAGTGCCGAGTTTAACTATCAGGAACAATATAGTAGGCAATAAAAAAGCCTTGCAGGGGAACAGCAAGGCTTGGGACTTCACGGGGAATTATTTAAATGTTAAGTGCACTTATTCAAATGTCACTGTTACGATATTTGAACATACATCTGCTGTAACACAAACTTGGTAATCATAGGCTGGCAAAGTTGCATTACGTAAGAAGTCACGGTGACGGCCGTTATCAGTCGTTGTTCCTACAAGCTCACCATTACGATATACATTAAGTGACTGAGCACCCACTTGTTCCCAGCTAAGATCAACACGCATAGTATTAAGGCGTGTTTTATTGGCACGTACCAAACTCAACTCTATCTCAACATCACTCACAACCACGGTTTGCGTTGTTGTATCAGTATTGCCTTCGCTATCAGTAACCGTAAGACTAACGTCATAATTACCTGCTTGTGCATAGGTATGAGCGGGGCTTGCATCGGTTGACGTTGCACCATCACCAAAGTCCCAGCTCCACTGCGTGATATCATCATTTGCATCACGGCTGCTGTCTGTAAAGCTCACAGAAAGACCTTGTGCATCAAACTCAAAACCGGCCTCTGGTGGCTGCGGGCTGACTTCACCAATGGCACTAAATGTAAGTGACCAATTATTCAGCGTACCTGTATCTGCTGCATAGGTATCTTCAATATGTAATACCCAATCACCCGTTGCCACTTCACCATTAAAATCAGCTAAAGAGTAGCTTTGAACTATATCATCTGCGCTACCGCCTGATTGACTATGTAATGTAGAGCTTGTTCCGCTAGGCGAAGTTAACGTAACGATTAAATCACCAATGTAAGTATGTGAAATATCAATACTCGCTTGAGTTGCAAAAACAGTCAGTGGATCATTTACGGTGATCACAGAATCAACACCGTCAACATTGTTATCGGGGATTGCTACTGCGGTATCATTCGTATAGGTAAAATCATTTAAGCCAACAGGATCAACTAATAAGCTTACTGACTTCTGCTTAGCCAACTCGCCAGAAGATGCATTTACGCTAAAGTCATAGCGCCCCCATTGTGTTGACTCTTGAGTTGGCACACTAAGTATCACCACATCACCAGGCGTTGCAGTGTTTGCTGATAAACTAGCACCAGCTAAATCGCCAATTAATTCAAGATCTACAACCCCTTGCCACTGGGCAATTGAGCCAATTTCAAATGTATATGTTGCCGTTTCACCGGCAGTGATCTGCTGAGCTGTTGGTGTAACAGATAGTTTAAAGCTTGGTGTAGGGTCTGCCTGCTCAAGAGCTTGATTAGCGTTTAAGCGTTTGCCCGATACGGTCTTCCCTGCCAGTTGTGCATTATCATCGCCACTATCCATAAGCAGCTGTTTAAGCTCACTTGTTGATAAGTCAGGATTGAGTGATAGTACCAAAGCAGCGACACCCGCAACATGCGGTGTGGCCATTGATGTACCAGAGTAAGTGGCATAACCATTACCCGGTACGGTTGATAAAATAGCGCTCCCTGGTGCGGCTAAATCAACACTGGTTAAACCCCACTGTGAAAAGTCTGACATATTATCGTTACGATCAGTGCTGGCCACTGACAACACGCTTTCATGCTCATAATTGGATGGATAATGTGGATTTTGATCATTATCAACGGCGTCATTACCTGCAGCGGCAACAAATAAAATGTCAGCTTGTTCGCTGGCGGTTATCGCATCAGCAAGCGCTTGGCTAAAGCCACCACCGCCCCAACTATTATTTAGTACGCGAACATTTACACCCGCATTTTTCAGACTCACCATATAGTCAATACACTTAATAGCGTCGGATGTAGAGCCACTGCCTGATGCATCTAAGAACTTACAACCAACAATCGCCGCTTCATGATTAACACCCACAACACCATTATTGTTATTACCTGCAGCGCCGATTGTCCCTGAGACATGCGTACCGTGACCTTGGTCATCCATTGGGTCGCCAACATTTGTAATGGCATTAATACCATGCACGTCATCAATGTAGCCATTACCATCATTATCGATGCCATCGCCTGCGATTTCATTCGGGTTTATCCACATATTTGCCGTTAAATCACTATGACTGTGATCTACACCAGTATCGATAACGCCCACAACGACATCTTTACCACCTGTTGTAATTGACCATGCTTCGAGTGCATCTATATCCGCATCGGCCGTCCCACCAGATTGGCCTTCATTGTGTAATCCCCACAACTTTGAAAAATCAGGGTCATTGGGAGCCGTAGCAATATTCACGCGATAATCTGGCTCAACATATTCTACCGCTGCATGTGTTTGCAGTAATTTAATTGCTTGCTTGGTGCTCATGCCAGTTACTTCAAACTTAGCTAGACGACCAGATAAAATCGACGAATAGTTGTCATCAACACCATCTTTATTTAAATCACTTACTTTAGCTTTTACTAAACTGCGGGCTTGACTACGCATTGCCACAGAAGTGCCTTTTTTATACATAACGAGCAATGAGTCTTGAGAAGCTCGTGCTGAAGGATCTGCAGCAATGGTTGTTACTTGTGCTGCAGCTAAACATGGCAAAATAGCCAAGCTTAAAATAGATAATTTAGTTTTCATATTTTGTATCCATAGTTAGAAATATTAACTTAGCTTTGTTACTAAGTTTCGCTAACTTCACTACTTTTGAAATATCACTGGCAAGCACCATAAATGACAGAGAAAACCTAAACCAGACAAGAAAAATTCAATAAATTACTAAAAAACCAGTCTTTAACACTGTTTTTAACGGTCAATTTATTAACAACACAATCGTTTTTATGAGTAATTAGCGCTCAGTAGATGCCTTACTCGCCTCATCTTTTATTACCAGATTATTCAACATTCCAAGCTGATTACGGTGGAAAACAAGTAAGCAATTGAAAAGAAAGTAGATTAAAAATCATAAAAAGAGATGATTTCGAATATTACGTTTACACAATAAAGTTAACCGTCAATTGGTAGCAGTGCGTAAGTAAAAAAGCATTAATTGCATAAAACACAACACTGCATATCAATATAATTCTTCACTCACTTTTGTATGAGTGAGCTTTTTGCTCTTGATATCACAAAACTTAAATCGGCAAGGCATGCCGAACAAACTATGCAGAACATTAAGGTATCCACAACCCATTAATGACTGCTCTAATAATTATAAGTTAAGGAAAAATCATGAAGTTAAATAAATCTTTATTGACATGTGCAATCGCAGTTGCATTAAGTTCAAGCTTTGTTGCACACGCAAATATCGACGATAAAAACCAATCAACCTCTGTATTAGCAAGTCAAGTGTCAACTACTGCGGTAGGCAATGTCCTCACTATTGAACAAACATCATTGCAAGGTATGGGTAACGATGTAATGGTCACGCAACAAGGTGATGGCCTTGAAGCAAACGTAACAAGTTTAGGCGATAACAACAGCATTAATGTTGATCAAAAACAAATTCAAAACTTGTCTTTAACGTACGTAATAGGCGATAACAACACCCTAAGTCACAGCCAAGATGGTGAAGTTAATGGCGCTCTATCAGACATAACAGGCGATGATAACTCAGTCAATGTTGCGCAGTTTGGCACGGGCTTTTTTGGTATTAATAACGAAGCGATTAACGTAGTTCAAGGTGATGCTAACGACATTGCAGTTACTCAGCAAGATGGCGGCCATTGGTTTTATAATTTGGATTTGCAAGGTAATAGCAACAAAATTAGCGCATCTCAAGCAGGCCTTTTAAATGAAGCAACGCTGGCAACTATTAGTGGTGACGAAAACACCATTGAAGTTACTCAAAACGGCTTGTTTAACGCTTTTACACTTACTGAACTCGTTGGTAATACGAATGAAGTAGTAATAGCACAAGAAGGTAATTTCAACGGCGTTACGGTTGCTTCTGTTCGCGGCGATGAAAACAGCTTAGACATCGAACAAGCGGGTGATTCAAATACTGCGACTTTTGCAAGTGTTGAAGGAAACGAAAACACCCTATCAATCGACCAAGAAGGTAATACCAATACCTTCACATCTGAGTTATTTGCCGGTAATGACAATCAAGTTTCGGTTGATCAACAACAAGATAATAATCAAGTTGGGGCTGATGTATTAGGTGATAACAATGAACTCACTGTTATGCAAAATGGCTCAATGAACGAGACCTACTTGGGCACAATTGGCGCTGACAATGAATTCTCAAGCGTTCAAATTGGTAACGAAAACAGCGCTCACATCGCTAATTTTAATGGTCAAGGCAACGACGTTGATTTAGCTCAAGCCGGTGACATGAATACCGCTTTAATTCAATCTTCGTACCCTGACACATCGCTTACTTCAAACGATAATGACATTAATATCAGTCAATTAGGCAGCACAAATGAAGCAACATTAACCTTTGCAAGTGTGCTAAATAGTAATAACAATAGCGTTGATTTTAGCCAAAGTGGCGATCTGAATGCGATTGATTTAGTTATGGAAGGCAGCAACCATTCTATTGATATTTCGCAGCAAGGCGATATGAATATGGTAGCAGGTATCGATACGGGTGCATTTATCGTTGGTGGTGACAACATCAACTTCACAGTCACACAAGTAGGCAATGGCAACTTAGTTGAAGGTGCTATTACCGCTTCTAACACTTCAGTCGTGATCACCCAAGTGGGCGATTACAACACAGCAACTGTGAGCCAAGAATAAGGATATTGGGGGGCACGTCCCCCCATATTAAACATGACATTAGTTAGAACGCTTATTACCGCGCTAAGCCTGCTTTTTTTAACTACCTTTAGCCACTTATCTCAAGGCGCTGACGAATTAGAAATAGATGGCCTAGTGCTCGATCGCAGCATTAGTCGCTTTGGTCACCAGTTTTATTTTGAATTTTCAAACCTTTGGCGCGACCTACCCTCAACCGCTGGTTTTAATATAGAAATAAAAGAGACCGTACTTCCTCGGGCTGGCACAAAACTGACCTTAGTAATGAATAATCAAATTGTATATGTAACCTATTTAGGGCGTCGCTTGGAGCCTATTGATGAGCGTGTAAAACACGCTTTATACAGTGTTATGGATGCGATGGCGCGCTCTAATTTACATAAAGCTTCGCCCGATATGGCAAAAAATGGATGGTAAAATGGCCCCCTACTCAAGAAAATATATAACAACAATTATAATGATATTACTCCCCTTATCTGTATCTGCAACAGAGCTTGTGTATACCCCCATTAATCCAAGTTTCGGAGGTAGTCCACTCAATGCCAGTATGCTATTAAATAAAGCGCAAGCGCAAAATAAACATAAAGCACCAATAATTGAACAAAGCTACGCTGAGAAATTTCAAGATTCTCTAGAACGTACCTACTTAAACCGCATGGTAAGAGAGATCACTGATATTGCCTTTGGTGAAGATATAGATGAAAGTATTTTTAACCAAGATTCAATTTTTTTAAGTGGTGATTACGAAATTCAAGTGATCACCAGTACCGTAGATTCAATTACAGTACGAATAACCAACACCACTGACAACAGTGTCGTGGTCATTGAAGTACCGAGGTTTAGCTAAATGAAAGCGCTATTTATTGCAGTACTTACCCTGGCATTATCCGCATGCAGTAGCATGGGCAATTTGATCCCACCTTCGCAACAGTTGGCCGCAAGTTTAACCCCCACTGAAACCTTTAAAGCACTTCAACAGTTACCAACACCTGCTGGCAGTATCGCCGTATCGGTATATTCTTTTCGTGATCAAACGGGGCAATATAAACCGCAAGGCAATGTTAGTTCATTTTCAACCGCCGTCACTCAAGGGGCTAATTCCATCTTAATACAAGCGCTGCACGAATCTGATTGGTTTATTCCGGTTGAACGTGAAGGTTTGCAAAATATTCTGACTGAAAGAAAAATTATTCGTGCCGCCCAAGCCGAACAGCCAGATGCTGTTGAATTACCACCACTGACCACCGCTAAAATCATTTTAGAAGGCGGTATAATTAGCTACGACACCAATGTAAAAACCGGTGGTTTTGGCATGGAATATTTTGGCATCGGCGCGTCAGAACTCTACCGCGAAGATGCAATCTCGATTTACTTACGTGCCGTAGACGTGCGTACTGGGCAAGTATTATTGTCCGTAGCCACCAGCAAAAAAGTGCTCAGCCAAGAAATGCGCGCAGGGTTTTTCCGTTATGTTAGTTATAAACGTTTAGCCGAAGCCGAAGCGGGTTTTAGTGATAACGAACCGATGAGCATTTGCGTAACCCAAGCAATTGAAAAAGCCCTCAGTGATCTAGTCATCAAAGGCATAGATAAAGGCATATGGGCAACAAAGCGTAGTTAATTAAACACTTAACATGATTGCTTTGGTAAATAGTTAATTCATTTACTAAGGCCACATGCTAATCTCTAAAATTAATCTTGCTTGAAAAGGAAGCTGTATGTCATCAGTCCAAATTGCCCGATATATCATTAGTTTTAGCTGGTTATACCACGGCATATTTCCAAAACTTGTGCATATTGCCCCGCTTGAAAAACTAATAACTGCAAGCCTTGGCTTTTCAGAATCGATGTCTTATTTAGTCACTAAATCGGCGGGGGTGGGCGAGGTCGCCTTCGCTATACTGCTATTTATATATTATCAATCTAAAATAATCATTGTTTTAAATATCATTGCATTAGTTGGGTTACTATTCTTTGTTGCTGCGCTACAACCACAACTTTTAGTTGAAGCATTTAACCCCGTGACTACAAACTTGCCAATTATTGGCCTAAGCTTAGTACTATTAAATAGCCTAAAAGCTCAGCCCAATAACTAAGTTGGGAAAATAATCTCAATGGTAATTACCGATTGAGTGCTATATAAAACAAAGGTTATACGTGCTCTGAGATCTGTTTGGCTAAAGCTGCAAACTCACTGTCGTCGGCTCTTTCACAATCGTGAGATGATAAATTTCAAAAACATACCTGTTCGCCCCACTCCCTCTAGCGCAGAGTCAAAAGTGCCAAGGCTCATCATCTTCCCAAACAGGATGATAAGGTGCTTTACCTGAAACAATATCACAAAATATGCAGTTACTAATGGTCCAGCCTACTGATTATAATTGGGCGTATATAATGGTTGATCTGTTAGTCATGCAACGGCAACCGTACCGCCATATAGCGCTGTGCCCAATTAGATAACTCAATACGATTTCGTGAATTGGTTTTTTTAAATGCGCTATAAAGGTGTGTTTTTACGGTGTGATCACTGATATTTAACCGCTCTGCGATACTATGATTATTCGCCCCTTGTGCGAGTAAATGGATCACTGACTTTTCACGTTTGGTTAGATTTGCTAGTGCTTCATGTTCACTATCAGCATCGTAGTTAGAATGTGGCTCAAAACGACTTACCATGGCGAGCACTTCATTAAATGTAGAAGAAATAATCTTGCGACTGAACCAGAGTTCATCATTAATGATCCGCATTAATCCGGTAAATACGTCTTCAGGAAGATCATTGTTATAAAAAACTCCCTTAAAGTTATTAAGTAATAAGTTTTTTTCACAAATAGCGTCAGAATGCGCATTAAACACAATTACAGGTTTCACTTTGGCTAAGGCTAATAAGTCTGCTGGTATTAAATTTTGCCAATTGCAGCCGCTGCTATCAATTAAGAAAAGATCAAACTCATTACGGTTGTCATTATGGGGGAGACTGTCGTCCATTTTTACTTTACTAAAAAATGCATCTAGCGTTTTAATTAAGTATGGATAACACTGTGAACGAACTGGCATTTTAAATACGGTTTTGATAAATACGGAGGTTGGTTGAATCATTGCATCTCGTCCTTGAAACATTTCGTTCACAATACCTAAAACAACTCCAATGTTCAACCTATTTCACTCAAATCTATTGATTTATAAAGAGAATAAAAATTCTAGACGTCTAGATACTTGACTGCCAAGCAGTTTAAAAGTCAACCCTTTTAATTATAAAATCTATTTAAATCAACCCTTTGTTACTAACTTGTTACTTTATTAAATGATAAAATCGAGAAGTAACTCCATTGGTCCAACCAAAGCCTTGCTGCACTTTGTACTCGCCACCTCCAGCTCTATTTTCAGGCTCATAAACATTGTATTTTTCGAGTAGACAGTGGTCGGTTTTAAAACTGTTTTCTATCATCTGTAACCAATTGCTCATTATGATGTTTGCATCTGCAACAAAGCCATACTGGTGAAATCCGTGTACAGCAAACCACTGCAGTGGTGCCCAACCATTAGGGCTATCCCATTGCTGGGAAGTCTCATTGAGGGTTGTTACTAATCCGCCTGGTTTTAAAAAGTCACTCATAAGCTTATTTTTAACCAACACCGCCTGCTCTTCGCTGGCACAATTGACAAATAATGGGACGGTGGCGGCAAGCGACAGCACTGTAGATTGTTGCTGGCTTTGATAATTAAAATCAACAAAAAACCCCATATCAGTACTGAATAAATACTGATTAATTGCCGCACGTCTTTGAGCTGCTTGTTGCTCAAAATACTGTTGCTTATTTGTATTGTTTAATACCGCAAAATAATGACCCAGCTGTTTTTCAAGGTAATAAAGTAAACTATTGAGGTCCACAGGAATGATATCTGTGGTTTGAATACTGGTAAGCTTATTATTACCCAGCCAGCGACTACTAAAATCCCAACCAGACTCGCACGCAGCTCTAATATTTCTATAGTAATTAGCTCTTTGCTGTTCAGGAAGTAATGAGGCATCATGCAAATCTTCACGCAGTGATTCTGGCCGTGGTGTTGCTTGATCATCCCAATAACGGTTAAGTAATGCACCATTTGCCATTTTTACTACACGCTTATGGCTTGATATTTGCTCACTCAGTAGCTCTGCCCCCTGCATCCAAAATGTATATTCTTGCTCAAGGGCAACAACGCAATCAGTTAACCATGCAAAGTCACTATTTTTACAGTATTTTGCTTGCCAAATTAAATCAACCATCAGCGCTAGAATAGGAGGCTGCGAGCGAGAACTATAGTAACTGCGGTTGCCATTGGGAATACAACCATTACGATTTTGCAGATCAATAAAATTAGCAAGCATGGCTTCGATACTGTCTATATCGCCAATATCTTGCAAACCTAACGCAGTAAAATAACTATCCCAATAATATATTTCTTGAAAGCGCCCACCCGGTACTATGTAGCTGTGTTTAAGTGGTAATAAAGAGCTGGCTTTAGCTGTGTCTGCATTGCGATGCAAATACGGCCATAAATTAGCAATATAGCTTTGCACACTATCGCTGCTGCTTTGCTGAGTTGGGAGCTGTGTTGATTCAAACGTAAAATGCTGTGCTACAAATTCTGTTAACTGTGGTGTAGTAAGTGGTTTAACGCGTAAGTAAAGGTCGCATGCTAACTGCCAACTATCATTAGCAATCGCATCAGCAAAAGTTTTACTGTCACTAAATATAGCCGCCAGTTGCACATCTAAAAATAATTGGCTATTTACAAAGTTCATATCGTTCCTTTTTCTGGCACTGCGCCTAAGTTTACTGTCATTTTTTTAAATAAAGTTACACTGATCAACAACAAGCTAATTGGGATCAAGGTAAGATAAAAGGCATGTTGGCCACTAAATTTATCAAAGATGAAGCCGGTAATTACTGAACCAGTGGTGCCGCCTAATGCTGAAAAAACCACGATAAGTCCGGTCATAGCTGCCTGCTGGTGAGCGGCTAACGCACTGAGCATCACAGAGTTAAGTAATGGGTAAAGAGGAGCCATAAAAAAGCCAATGAGCGGCAGCATGTATGCTGCAAAAGGCACATCAAATACACTCGTTACTTGGCTGCCATCAATTTCATGAGTCAGCGGTAAAACTAGTAGCACCAGCACGGCCATAGCAACCAAGCAACTTAACAACAAACTATACCAGCCAATAACGCGTAATATCTGCCCCGCCACTAGTCTACCTAGCGCCAGTGCTGCGGCAAACACACTGGCCAATTGAATACTAATATCAACTGGCAGCTTAAGTACTTGATTATTAAAAGTAGGTAACCAAGTCCCTACCCCTTGCTCAATCAACACATATAAAAATGCACTGATAATAAATATAACCACTAGAGGTTTATAAGTGAGTGTTAGCATGTCAATAAAAGCAGCTAATTGACTGGTACGTAATGTTGCTTTTTGAGGTGCTTTTATTGGCGCTATAAGCACTGTAATAAAAGCCATACCCGCTAACAAAGCCAGCAAATAATACACGTTCAACCATGCTGTATTTTGCGCATTACTACTATCAATAAACCATGAGAACACCCAATAGCCAGATAACACCCCAAGCATAAAAATACCTTCAATGGTGTTAAGCAATGCTGAGTGCTGATTGGCGTTATCAGTGACTTGGCCAATAACCGAGTAAACGGATACTTTCATAATCGCGAAACTGCAACCGATCACAGCAAACAATACTTTGAACGCATAAAACTGTGCAATTGAGGGCATTAACAAGCACATTAAGGCAACCAACCCCAACGCTACAAGCATGGCCAGTTTATAGCCAAGTCGTGGAATAAATGATGCAACAATAAAAGAAACTATTGCTATGGTAAGGTCTTTATAGCCTTCTAAAACAGAAGCTTGCGTTTTTGTTATGTCAAAACTATTGATGGCTTGTAAAATTACGGTGCCAACACTATTGAGTAAAATAGCGAACACGAAATAGCTACACGCCAACGCTATGGTTATTCTTATTGGGTTCATACACGTTAACCTGATGTTGATTTCTTTTAGCATAGTGTAGCGCAAAATAAAATGCAAACGTTTGCATTTTATTTCTAAATTGAGTTAACTCACCCTACAGTTTATCCTTTGCTAGATTGACGATTAATTAATTCTATTTCAACAACTTGCGATTCAGCTGACTGGCCTTGTAACTGCGCTAATAATTTTTCAACCAGTAATACTGAGGCTCGCTGAGTGTTTTGTTTAATGCTCGAAAGTGATGGGTGACTCACATCTGCCATGGCAATATCATCAAAACCAACTAACGTAACATCGTTAGGAATACTGATATAGCGCTCTTTTAACGCTTTCATAGCGCCTAGTGCCACCATATCGCTGCACGCCATAATGCCGTCGAAACATAAACCTTTCGCGACTAGTAATTGGTTGATCCCGTGGTATGCTGCGCTACTAGTAATATCGATAGACACTACGTGTGCTATAGCGTTAGCCGTATTTAGAGCCGCTAAATAGCCACGGTAACGTTCGCCAATTTCAGCATGTCCTGGGTCTCCCAAAAATACAATATTTTTAGCGCCACCTGCTAATAAGTGTTCAGTAGCAAGACGACCCCCAACAAAGTTATCACTGCCTACAATGGGATAATTACTGGGAGTTTTTGGGTCACCCCAAACAACTAAGGGCACGCCTGCATTAGCGGCGGCTTCAATGTTTGCCGGATCTTTGCCTTGCCCAACCACAATAATGCCATCAGCCCGACGGCTATTGATAAAGTAATTAGCCCAGTCATCACCGGCCATAAATGAGTTTGAGAGTAGAAGTTCTAGCCCTTGTTTATTCAACGCGAGGTTTATCTCTCCGACTACCTTAAGCAAAAAAGGGTCGTTAATTGATTGCTCAGTGCCACTGTCGAAATTTATGATCACTGCTACAACATTGGTTTTTTGTGAGCGAAGGCGGCTCGCAGCCGTATTTAAACTGAAGTTATGTTGCTTTGCTAACTGCTTTAATTTATCTCTAGTTTCTTTTTTTATCAATGGGTTATCATTTAACGCACGAGAAACAGTCGAGGTTGATACTCCAGCAAGCTTGGCTAGATCCGCTAACTTTAGTTGTTTGTTATTCATTGCTAAGTACGAAGCCTTCCTTAAATCGTGAAGTTGCAATATACCATCATTATTAAAATTAGGCTGCGCCAAGGCCTAAATTTAGTCATAAACATAACCGTGTATAAAAATAATACAGAAAGTTAAAAAAATAATTGCAAACGTTTGCATAAAGTTCTAAGGTTTAAAAGAACACAGCATTAACATTTCATTAAATTAGTTAGTGCTTTGTTATTTATAGTTTTTTAAATAACGAACAAAAAATGGGAATACCAACATGACAACAACACACACACCAAGCAAACTTGCTTGCGCTATTATTTTAGCGCTATCCAGTCAAACCGTGCTTGCAGATCAACCAGCAACAAGCGCGCAAACAACCACAGATAAAAAAGTTGAACGCATTGTGGTTTCTGGTACACCTGCAGGTATGGGCGTTCGTAAAATTGATGCCAGCTATGCTGTGACAAATATTGATGCTGAGCAAATAATTAAACTATCACCAAAAAGTACTGCGGACTTATTTAAAGCAGTTCCCGGTGTGTGGGTTGAAAGCTCGGGTGGTGAATCTGGCGCTAATGTATTTGTTCGTGGTTTTCCTGGTGGTGGTGATGCGCCATTTTTAACCCTAAGCCTTGAAGGTTCTCCTATTTACCCAGCACCAACATTATCGTTTTTAGAAAACTCATCATTATTTAGAATCGACGAAACCATTGAAACCATGGAAGCATTACGTGGTGGTCCAAACCCAGTGGTTTCTAACGGCCAACCGGGCTTAACAACCAACTTTCGTTTAAAGCGTGGCAGCGAAGATACTCAAGGCTTATTTAAATACACCACCTCTGATTACGATTTGCAACGTGTTGATGCTGTTTTAAGTGGCGAAATCAGCGACGACCTATATTTTATGGTAGGCGGCTATGTAAAAAGCTCACCAGGTATTCGTGATGCAGGCTTTACCTCTGAGAAAGGCAGCCAGTTTACGGTTAATATCACCAAAGAACTCGAAAACGGTGAAATGAATTTCTACACTCGCCAAACAGACGATCATGGCGCATGGTACTTACCAACACCACTCAATGTTAATGGCATTGATGCTGAATATACCCAACTTGGCACACTAAACCGCCAAGCGACCATTTATACCGGGCCAAATAATGACGCGCACCAAGTTGATATTGGCGATGGCCGCGGTTGGAATGGCCATGTATCTGGCGGTAGTATTAAACTTGAATTTGACAATCGCTGGAGTTTTTCAGACCGCTTTAATATCACCAAAGGCGATGCTAATACACTTGGTTTAGTGCCCGCAGGCTCCGCAACAACACTAGGTGAAGTGGCTGATAATGGTCAGTCTGCAACAGGCGCCGCGACAGGCACAGCTTATGACAGTGATACACCCGTACAACAAGTGGGTCGTTGGGTGGTACTCAAAGAAATTAGTTCATTTACTAATGATTTAGCATTTTCAAAGCAATTTGAAGACCTATCTGTTGCTGTCGGCTATTACACTGCAAGCACCTCTGCCAACGACTGGTGGAGCTTAGGCAATACGGCCTATCATGTTCTTGAAGCGGGTGGTGAAATGCTCAATGATATTACTTGTAATGAAAGCGCCGAAGGCTGTGACTTTAACTACGACATTAATTCATCAGGTGATGCACGCACTAATGCTTTTTATACCACGGCACAGTACAAGCTAAGCCAAGATCTCACTCTTGACGGTGGACTACGTTATGAAAGCCATGATGTACAGTACAGTGTTGATGAAGGCCTTGACGGTATTATCAATAAAACCGTTGATTACGATGAGAGTAAAACCTCATGGACAACCGGTTTAAACTATTCAATTAATGATGACATGGGCGTATTTGCTCGTGTTAACCGTGGTTATAAAATGCCATACTTCGATGATTTTAGAGATAACTACGTCGCATACCACCAAGACGGCGAGAAACTCATTAAAGAAGTCACTCAAGCTGAACTTGGCTATAAACTGATCACTCAAAGCACTGACTTTTTTGCCACTTTATTTACCAACGAAGTCAAAGGCGATACCTTTGTAAGTCGCCCAGACGTGCCCGCTGAAATCTTAACCAACGAAGCGTATGGTGTTGAACTTGATTACAACTTTAATCATGAATCTGGCTTTTCTGTTAATTTAAATACTACATTACAACAAACAGAAATCACGAAAAGTCCAAAAAATAAAGGCAAAGAAGCACAGCGCCAACCTAAATGGCAAGTACGTGTAACACCAAGCTATGACTTTGAAGTAGACGGCATGTACGCCACACTCTATGGTACTTTGTCAGCAGTGGATGACCGCTTTGGTAATAATGAAAACACCGTGACACTTGATGGCTACGAAAAAGTTGACTTAGGTTTTATCCTTGAGCCAATGGAAGGGATCAAACTGCAATTAGCAATTGATAACTTAACCAACGAGCAAGGTATTACCGAAGGCGACCCACGTAATGCTGACGCCCCCAATGGCCGTTACATTATGCCTCGTACAACACGCTTAAGCGTAAGCTACGAATTCTAACCCTCATCTCTCTGGATCAATACCCAAAGCCGTGGTGGTTAATACACTGCGGCTTTTTTAAATCACGTTTTGAACAAAAAGCTGCTCTTGCGACTCGCTCTCTTGGCGCTTTAAATAACTAAATATTATTAAAAAAGTCATAGCAATGCTTGCCGCAATAAGCGAGCCTAGCGTGGCAAAACGAAAACTAAACCACTGTGCAATTAAACCGGTACTGGCAGTGCCAAGCATGACCCCTACTTTAATGGCATTGCCATAAAAAGCAGAGGTAAAACCAATTCGTGATGGTAGCTGCTCTTGTAAAATAGTCAGGCCGATACCCGCAAAGATCCCATAAAAAATAGCATTTACACCTTGCAGTACAAAGAATTGCCATACTTGATCGGCAAAAAATACGCCAATATAGAACAAAATAGCGCAACTAAAAGCAAAACCTAACAAGCCTGTTTTAGTGATGCGTTTACTGAGCTTTGCGCTATACAACATCACAGGGATCTCGATTAATGCCACCATGCCCATAAATATTCCAGGTATATTATTAGCAAAGCCCAGTTCATTTATTGTATAAAGCGGTAAGGCACTGGCGTACATAATATTGCCAATTGAACCAAAGGTTATAGCAGCCCCTAAGGCCCAAAATGATTGATTGATCGGCTGATTTGGCTCAGCTTTCTTAGCTCTGTCGTTAGCATTAACACTGGGCAAAAACTTCATTGCAAAAATTAATGCCAACAACGCAAACGTAGCTGCGGTATAAAATGAGCGACTAAAGGCAACTCCTGATGCAAGTAAATAGCCAAGCGGCGGGCCTGCGACCCATGCAAATGAAATTGCCGCTCTAAGGCGAGTATTAAACTGGGTGATATCAATATGATCTTGCTCATCAGCCCACTGGCGAGCAATAGTCATAACTTGCGGTATCGCGGCATTGCCCATTGAAAGCAAGAGTACTCCGGCAGCAAATACCTGCCAAAAAGACGTTGCGTTAGCGAATATGATTAACGCCATCCCCATGCCAGAGACCGCAATCATAAACATCTTTTTAGCGCTCACGCCCTTATCGGCCAATCCACCTAACCATTGGCTAAAAAGAATGCCCATCAAAGTGACACCTGTAGTGTACACACCCAAATATATAGGTGGACTTTGTAAGCCTTCAACAATAAACAAACTCATTAGTGGATTAACAAATGCGCCTATTAAGCCCGTTAATAAGCTTAACAAGATAAATACCACACCATATTGTTTGAATATCGACTTCAAAAAACACCATACAGACACTAAAAATAAGCCGCGCATTATACGCGGCTTTAAGTAATATTAAAATACAAAGCGGGTTGTTTAATAATCACGATATACTCTCTATAGTTGATGAGCAAAACCTTCTCATTGTGTCAATAAGCTAACTAAGTGCTCAGCAAGTAAGCTATGTGTAGCTGGTGCTAAGTGAATCCCTTCATCAGAACATGGATTTACTTGCGAATAAGCATCTAAAAAATTACATCGATGCAATTTTGTAACGTCAGCAAAGTGTTGTGCTAACTGTTGTGATTTAATTTCAGCACCAGCATAAATACGTTGATATTGATTAACTTCATAAACTTTAGGCGGGCTAATAATAATACGTTTTGGTAAAGTGGTATTACTATAAAAGTTATCTATCTCAAGCAGTAACTGATTTAAGCCCAGCGAAATTTGCTCTGGTGTTAAGTCAAAGCGCGCTTTTAAATCATTAGTACCGAGTTGAATAATAACAACATCAACAGTATGTGCTTCCAAATACGGTTTTAAATACTTAATGCCCGATTTGTCGCCCATAAACGGGGGATTATTGACTAAAGTACGATTAGGCTCCCCGGCTTCAATCACTTCAAAGCCTGTGCCCAACAGCTGCTTTAATAAAGTAGGCCAGCGTTCAGTTTCGCTCAGCCGTTTCCCATCAACAGGAGAAATACCAAAGGTATTAGAGTCGCCAAAACACAAAATATTCATTTTAAAATGGATTCAGCGTGTAGCCTTGTTGCTGTAACTGCGCATGAGCGGTCATTGCAGAAAGCGCCATTTTCACCCCTGGGATAAGCTGCTCTGCTGCTACCTTCATATGCATTGCCGACTGCCCGCACACATACACAACCGTGTTATTAGCAAGTAGCTGGGTGATCAAAGACTGGTTTTTATTATCAACATCAAAGCGGCTTTTATAAACGCTGTTTTCCAGCACATCAACACTCGCGCTACCGTGTACAACGAGAGCTAGCTGGATGTTTTCCGGCTTTACCCCATGGGCAACATGCATATTGATAAAGCGCGCTAACGAATTAATATGATTATTTTGCGCGCCTTTTTCAGCGCCATCTCCTACATCAAAGGCAATTTTAAACTGCGCTTGGCTTAAGTCTGATACTTGAGCTGGTACATTGTAAAAATAACCAAAGTCATTGATAACAGGAGTTGGCTCAGCAGCGATCGTTGTTAAGCTAGTTGCAAGAAGGCCAAAGCCTAAAAGTGAAGTTTTCATAAATCATCCTTTTTTGTTTAGCCTACCCGTATTTAACCAGCCTGTACATGTGAATGAGCTTTAAAAGTCATTCCTAAATAATTAAAGGTTTGTTTAAACATGTCTATAAAGGCGTCTGGCGCAGAGGGAGATGAGGCATTAGACAATAGTGAAAACTGTTTTTGACGTAAAGTTCTAAGCTTCGGTTTTAACGCCTCGTCATCCATGTAATCTGTGATCCTATCCATAAATGCTTTCATTTGTGGCGTGGTGTTATACCAGTACACAGGCGATGCGAACACCCAATGTTCGTAGCGAAGTAACACTTCAAACAAATTATAAAAATCATCATTGTGATACTGCTTATCGTAGCGATAAGGTGAAATAACATAATCATCTAAGCAAAAAACAATGCCGCTTTGTTGCTTACTATAGGCATTAACTTGCGCCGTAGTATTACCGTTTTTACGGCCACTTGAATAAATAATAGCGGTGTTATGCATTGATTTTTCTTGCATTTTATTTCTCCTTTTTTATGGTTGCAAAGAGCATAAAACCTCAAGTAAGATTGAGGTCAACCTTAAAAATTGATTTTTAATAAAAAAGAAGAAAACTATGACCGATCAACAAAAAAAACTTGTTGAAGCTAATTTAACTGTGGGCTTTGTAGCTAAACGCAGCGGCGTAAAAGTCTCCGCACTACACTTTTACGAAACCAAAGGCTTGATCCGCAGCTGGCGGAACAACGGCAACCAACGCCGTTATAAGCCTGATGTACTGCGCCGTGTGGCGGTCATCAAAGCAGCGCAAGCAATGGGCATTACTCTTGAAGAAATCAAACAAACCCTCGCCACTTTACCTGATAAACGTACCCCCACTAAAGAAGATTGGTCAACATTATCAAAAAACTGGCAAGCACAACTTGATGAACGTATTGCTTTTATGCAGCGCCTACGCGACAGAGTCGACGGCTGCATCGGCTGCGGTTGCCTGTCAATGACAAAGTGCCCGATTTACAATAAAGACGATTACTTAGGCGATACCCAAAGTGGTGCAGTGCTATTAGTAAATGATTAATCTAAAACCTCATACAATTTGCAGCTAAATACACAGAGCAACAAATTATAAGCGCTAAAACATAAGAATTTTTCGATTTTAAATTAACAGTAATCAATCAGATAGATGTGATGTGCTTTATATAGTTAGCGCATTTGCATGAGAAAGTAGCGTCATTTTGGCAAAACCCCCTGTTGATAAAAATAGAATGAAATAACATCGTTACCGAAACGCCTTGTATTACTAGAGATAAAAAGTGCTTAGTAACGATTGATACAATGGATGTCAAAAACCAATTGCAGAAAAAATAGTTAGTAAAGAAGCCAATTACTTACTTGCAGTGAAAGCGAACCATAAAGAGCTACTGTCGCAAATAGAAGACGCTCAATTGCTTGAGATAACACAACAAGCGTATGAAGGAGTTTTGTTTAATGAAGCCGATTATCCAAGAAATAGAGAAGAAATTAGGTGCTCTGCAGTTAACTATAACGTAAATGATTTATCAAAAACGATACACTGGGAAGGCATAAAACAGTGGGTTTATTGTCTCTTTTAGAACAGAATAAGGCAATGTAAGCAATGAGGTTTTATAGTGTTTAAACAGGTAAAAATAAGGTTAGTAATGATCTATGTGTAACATTAACATAAATCATTACTGTAATTTATAAATTAATAAAGTGCTTTAATTTTCTTAGCAAAATCAGAAGCATTACGAGACATTTTATGTCCAGTCTCAACAGTTAAAGCGTTATCTGCTAATGAGAACTCACTTGCAGAGTCTGAAAAGTCATCTTTAGCTGTAACATTTATTTTAGTTAACTTAGCAATCTCTTCTTTATAATCCACATCATCTTTACAAATTGCAGAAAGAGCCTCAAGTGTTGCAACAGTTCTTTGGCCTGAATGAGCAATAACCCACTGGCTTTGATAATTATCTTTAGCTAATTTATCTTTATTCGCGGCGATCATTTTTTTATAATCTTCCCAATCGACTTTTACATCTAGTGAAGCATTACCACAAGCCGCTTTAACTTTATCAACCTCTGCTGAAATACTAGCATCAGCTGCTCTAATAGCCTTTTTGTCTTTAATAGATGCATATGAAGCTGTACTAAATAACGTAATAATAATACCCGCTAAAATTTTATGTTTCATTTTCTTTCCTTGTAGTGATTAAAATATATCGTAAATTAGTTTATAACTGGTTTCTGGCAAATTAGTAACATCATCACCAATTTCAATAATCAGCACACTGTTTGACATTTTTGCTTGATGCTTATCTGCTACAACAGATGGAATAAGCTGAATTTTTTCTATCCCTTGTACAGCCTCCAAATAATCGTGGTCGATGGTACAAATATTTTCTAATGCATTCATATAAGCCGATAATTTAGCAGGACTAGTTTTTAGTTTTTGAGATTCAAACTGTCGCCAATCTATATCGATTTCAATATTCGTTTCACATGTTGTAGAAAATGAACTAACTGATTTTTCAATAAGTTTTTTGGCAGCAATTTTACTAACAACATTTAATTGCCTTACTTGATATTGCTCTTTGACTTTATTAACTTTTACAATATCTGCCAAGCCGGAATAAATAACTTTTGTAACTGTATCATTATCGAGATATACACTTGAATAAGAAACTAATGTTCCTGAACGAACAGTTTTATGACCTTC